>JAKAWK010000139.1 GCA_021827365.1 Nitrospirota bacterium | reverse complement strand
GTGCTGGGAAGAGGAGGATCCCCTGGAGGATCGTTCGGAGGAAGGCTCCCTGTCGCCCGAAAAAGATTTTCGTGGGCGGTCGCGGTCGTTCTCCCGGGGGCGGGTTCGTTCCGCGGACTGTACCCCGGCTTTTCGGGGCGCCTCCTGGCGAAATGAGTTCCGGGAGGAGAAGGATCCCCTGGAGGATCGTTCGGAGGAAGGCTCCCTGTCGCCCGAAAAAGATTTTCGTGGGCGGTCGCGGTCGTCCTCCCGGGGGCGACTCCTTCCGGAGGCGGAATATCTGTCAGGCCTTTGGGACGCCTCTTCCCGATCAGGTTTCCCGGTGCGGGCAGGAGGGACAAAACGGGATTCGCGGGGAGGTTTCCGCTCTTCGGAAATCCTGTTTCGGGGATGGTCCCGGCTTTCCTCAGCGGGCCAGCTCCGGGTGGCAGAAGTGCCGGTCCTTGCGATCCCGCCTTTTTCTCTCTCCCTGAAGGAGCGTTCGGGACTCCGGCCATTGTCCTGGGTGGATTGGCGGTGGCGTGAGTCGAGAGACCGAGGAAGATGAGTGGGTGTTTCGCCGGCGAGAAGGGATCGGATTTCGGAAGGGGTCACCGTCCGGTACTCTCCGGGGTCAAGGCCGGCCAGCGTCAGGGGACCGAAGGCGGTTCGCACCAGTTTCAACACAAAGTAGTTCAGGGTTTCAAAAAGACGACGGACTTCCCGGTTGCGGCCTTCGGTCAGGGTGATCCGGTACCAGGCGTTGGAGTCCGTATCCCTCTCCGGAACGAATTCCATGGGGACAACGGGGCGGCCGTCAAGGCGGATGTCCCCCCGGGCGATCCGTTCGAGATGGGCCGGAGAGACTCCTCCCTGGATCTTGACCAGATAGGTCCGCGGAATCGCATAGCGCGGATGAAGGATCCGCTGGGAGAGATCGCCGTTGTTGGTCAGGAGCAGGGCCCCCTCGGTCTGGAAGTCGAGGCGGCCCACATGGAGCAGGGGCTCGATATTGGGAAAGAATTCTCGAAGAGTCGGCCGGCCTTCCGGGTCGTGAAGGGTCGAGACAACTCCCTTCGGTTTGTAGAAAAGAAAGAGAAAGGGCTCGGATTCCCTCCGGAGTGGTTTGCCTTCGACCAGAACGGTGTCGGTCTCGGGGTTGACCCTGGAACCCGGCTCGGTCACGACCTGTCCGTTGACCGACACCAGTCCTGAGGCGACCAGCTGTTCAGCCTTGCGGCGGGAGGCTACCCCACGGTGTGCCAGAAGTTTGTGAAGGCGGACGGAGCCCGTCTCCGGACTTTCCTCTCCGGCTGAGGGAGAGGAGGATCCCGGAGAGGGCGAGGGAGTCTTTGAAGAACTGTCGGAAATCATAAGGGTCCTTTATTCCCACTCGATGGTAGCGGGAGGCTTGGGAGAGATGTCGAAAACGACGCGATTGATTCCCTCGACCGAAGCGATGATGCGATGCGAGATCCGACCCAAAAGTTCGGGAGAGAGATAGTGAACGTCGGCGGTCATTCCGTCGACCGAGCGGACCGCCCTGACGGCCACCACATGTTCGTAGGTTCGGGCATCCCCCATCACCCCTACGGACTTGACGGGGAGAAGAACGGCGAAGTATTGCCAAAGTTCGGAGAGAGCCGGAGAGTTTTCAACCTCTTCCCGGACGATGGCATCCGCCTTCCTGAGGATGGCGAGTCTTTCGGGGGTGACAGAGCCCAGAATCCGGATGGCAAGGCCCGGTCCGGGAAAGGGCTGGCGGTTGATAAATCGGTCAGGAAGTCCCAGTTCCCGGCCAAGCCTCCGGACCTCGTCCTTGAATAATTCGCGGAGGGGTTCAACAAGCCTGAAGGGCATGCGGGCCGGAAGACCGCCGACGTTATGGTGGGACTTGATGACCGTCGAGGGGCCGCCGAAGGAGGAGACGCTCTCGATCACGTCAGGATAGAGGGTCCCCTGCGCCAGGTAGCGGACCGTCCCACGTTTCCGTGCTTCCCGGCTGAAGACGTCAATGAAGGTCTTTCCGATGATTTTCCGCTTTTTCTCGGGATCGGAGACTCTCCTGAGGCGGGAGAGGAAGAGGGATTCGGCCTCCACGACCTCCATGGGAATGTTGAGGGTTTCAAGGTCTCCCCGAAGGGCGTCGAGCTCGCCCTGCCTGAGGAGTCCGTTGTCGACGAAAATGGCATGAAAACGTCTCCCCAAGGCCCGGTGGCAGAGAAGGGCGGTCACTGTCGAGTCGATCCCTCCCGAGAGTGCGCAAACAAGGTGGTCTTCCTTGACGGTGTTCCGGATCTCTTCCACATGGCGGTCAAGGTATCCCTTGATCGTCCAGTTGGGGGAGATCCGGCAGACATCTCTCAGAAAATGCCGGAGAAAATCGACTCCGGCCACGGTCTGGGTCACTTCGGGATGAAACTGGACCCCGTAGATCATTCGTGCGGCATCTTCCATGGCGGCGATCGGCGTGGTCTCGGTGCTGCCGGAGAGCGAAAAGCCGGGCGGAAGAGCCCGGATCCAGTCCCCGTGGCTCATCAGGACGGGGGATGCAGGGCGAAATGCGTCCCAAAGCCCGGATGCCTTTTCCGAGGGAGAAAAGAGATGGACCCCGTATTCCCGGACCTTGGCCCGTTCCACGACTCCCCCGGCCACCTGGGCGATAATCTGCATCCCGTAACAGATCCCGAGGACGGGAATCCCCAGGCCGAGGAGAGAGGGATCAAGAGTGGGAGCGCCTTTCTCGTAGACGGAGGAGGGTCCTCCCGAGAGGACAAGGGCCCGGGGATTTTTTTTCATGACCTCCGAGGCCGGAAGGGTGGCGGGCAGGATTTCGGAATAGATCTCCATCTCCCGTATTCGCCGGGCAATGTTCTGGGTCAGCTGGGATCCGAAATCGAGGATCAGGACAGGATCAATAGTCACTGCAGCGGTTCTTTCTGAAGAGGGCCGGAAAAGATGCCGGTCAGGATTCGTCCCATTCCCGGCGGTAATTCGGGGCTTCCTTGGTGATGATCACGTCATGGACATGGCTTTCCCTGAGACCTGCCGGGGAAATCCGGATAAACTGGGCCCTTTCCTGAAGCTCCCGGACCGTCCGGCAGCCGCAATAGCCCATGCCGGACCGGAGACCTCCCGAAAGCTGGTAGATGAGCTCGGAGAGGCGTCCCTTGTGGGGGACCCGTCCCTCGATTCCTTCGGGGACCCATTTCTTGGCCCCGGACGGCTGGTTGTAGCGGTCGCCACCCCCTCGCTCCATCGCGCCGATCGATCCCATGCCCCGGTAGGTCTTGTAGGAGCGTCCCTGGAAAAGGATGGTTTCCCCCGGAGACTCTTCTGTTCCGGCAAAGAGGGATCCCATCATGACGGCCGAGGCGCCAGCGGCCAGAGCCTTCACAAGATCCCCGGAATACTTGATCCCTCCGTCGGCGATGACGGGAACGTTCGCCTCGCGGGCCACCTCGTGGACATCGGAGATGGCGGTGAGCTGAGGAACGCCTGCTCCGGCCACGATGCGGGTCGTGCAGATCGAGCCTGGGCCGACCCCCACCTTGAGAAGGTTGGCCCCGGCCTCGATCAGGGAACGCGCCGCTTCCTTCGTGGCAATGTTCCCTGCCATGACTGGGATATGGGGCCAGCTTCCGCGGATCGTCCGGATCATTTCGATGACCCCGGCCGAATGGCCATGGGCCGTGTCGATCACAAGCATGTCTACCTGGGCCCGGGCCAGCAGGCGCGCCCGTTCGAGTGCGG
>JAKAWK010000037.1 GCA_021827365.1 Nitrospirota bacterium | reverse complement strand
CTGAACGTTGCGCCCGAGATCCTCCTCATCGTGGGCTTTGTCGAGCAGGCCGACGACATCTACAATGCGGCGGCCATGATCTATGGCGGAAGGGTCGTGGGGATCCAGCGGAAGCAGTACCTCCCGAACTATGGGGTCTTCGACGAGAACCGGTACTTCCAGTCCGGGACGGTAAATACCATTCTCCGTTACCGGAACGTGACGATCGGGGTGAACATCTGCGAAGATATCTGGTACCCGAAGGGTCCCCTCTACCACCAGACCCTCGATGGAGATGCGGAGGTGATCATCAATCTCTCTGCCTCCCCCTTTCATGCGGGAAAACGGGAGGTCCGGGAGTCGATGCTCAAGACGCGGGCCGCCGACAACGGGACCTATATCGTTTACACCAATCTGGTGGGAGGCCAGGACGAACTGGTCTTCGACGGCCAGAGCCTCGTGATCGGCCCCGAAGGGGAGATCGAGTCGAGGGGAAAGGCCTTTTCCGAAGATGTGCTCATAAGCGAGATCGACGTGGACCGGGTCTTCGGGGTCCGTCTCCACGACCCCCGACGGCGGAAGGAGAAGCAGGCCCGCCTCTATGGCGGAGACTGGGGGACCTTTCCCATGACGGAGGTCAATCTCGACGGGGACGGTCCCGTCTCTCCCGGCGTCCCCCGCCCCCTCGTCAGGGGGCCCCTGACAGAGCCTCTGACCTCCATCCGGGAGGTCTATGAGGCGCTGACCCTGGGGGTCAGGGACTATGTCGGAAAGAACGGACTCACCGATGTCCTGATCGGCATCTCCGGGGGAATCGATTCGGCCCTTGTGGCGGCGGTGGCCTGCGATGCCCTGGGCCCGTCCCATGTCCATGGCCTCTTCATGCCCTCGGTCTACACCTCCGAGGAGAGCCGGGAGGATGCCCACCGTCTTTCGGCCTCCCTGGGATTTTCCCTGGAGACGATCCCGATCGACACCCTGGTCGGAGAGTTCCTGAGCCGCCTCTCTCCCCTTTTCGGAAACCGGGGGCCGGACACGACCGAGGAGAATCTCCAGCCCCGGATCCGGGGGATGCTTCTGATGGCCCTCTCCAACAAGTTCGGCCACCTGGTGCTGACCACCGGGAACAAGTCGGAGATGAGCGTGGGCTACATGACCCTTTACGGAGACATGGCCGGTGGATTCGCCGTCCTGAAGGATGTTCCCAAGACGGTCGTCTACCAGCTTGCGCACATGCGTAACCTCCTTCATCCGGAGGGAATCCCGGAACGGATCCTGACACGAAAGCCCACGGCGGAGCTCAAGGAAAACCAGTTCGACACCGACAGCCTTCCCCCCTACGAGGTCCTCGACCCGATCATGGAGGCCTACGTCGAGGAGGATCTGGGGTATGAGGAAATCGTGGGACGGGGATTTGCCCCCTCGGATGTGGCCCGGGTGATCCGTCTGATCGACAAAAGCGAATACAAGAGACGGCAGTCCCCGCCGGGCGTCAAGATCTCCATGAGGGCCTTCGGAAAGGACTGGAGGCTTCCCATGACCAACCGATTCAAGGGTGTCTGACCAAAAGAGCCCGACACGGCGGCATCGCCGGCAGAAAGAGAGACCCAGAGTGTCGACCATATCCATTGAAGAGGCGATCGAACGCATCAGAAACGGCAAGATGATCATCCTGTCCGACGACGAGGACCGGGAAAACGAGGGGGACTTTGTGATCGCAGCCCAGTTTGCGACCCCCGAAGCGATCAACTTCATGGCCAAATACGGCCGGGGGCTGATCTGCATCACCCTCACCCAGGAGAAGGCCGAATCCCTCCACCTCGATCCCATGACCTCGGTCAACGAGGCCTCCTTCGGAACGGACTTCACCATCTCCGTCGATGCCAGGGAGGGGATCACAACGGGGATTTCCGCCTTCGACCGCGCCCACACGATCCAGCTGATGGTCCGTCCGGAAGCCAGTCCCTCCGATCTGGTCCGGCCCGGCCACATCTTTCCGATCCGCGCCAAGCCAGGAGGGGTGTTGAAGCGTGCCGGCCAGACGGAGGGATCGGTGGACCTGGCCCGTCTCGCCGGGCTGATCCCGATGGGGGTCATCTGTGAAATCCTGAACGAAGATGGTACAATGGCGCGTTTTCCCGACCTCAAGAAGGTCTCCGAGGAGCACGCCATCCCCATCGCCACCGTCCGGGACCTGATCGCCTACCGGAAGCGGGAAGAAAAGCTCGTGACCGAGGTGGCTTCGGCCGACCTTCCGACGGAATTGGGCCACTTCCGGGCGGTCGTCTTCGAGGATGTGGTGGGGAGCGGTCCCCATATCGCTCTCGTGAAGGGGGAGATCAACCGGGAGATTCCGACCCTGGTGCGGGTCCATTCCAGTTGCGTCACCGGGGACATCTTCCATTCCCTTCGCTGCGACTGCGGAAGCCAGCTCGAGGAATCCCTCCGGATGATCGAGAAGGAAGGGCGCGGCATCCTGCTCTACATGAACCAGGAGGGCCGGGGGATCGGACTGGCGAACAAGATCAAGGCCTACCGCCTCCAGGAGCAGGGGTATGACACCGTGGAGGCCAATCTGAAGCTCGGATTCAAGGAGGATCTCCGGGATTACGGTCTGGGAGCCCAGATCCTCTGTCATCTCGGGGCCTCGAAGCTCCTTTTGATGACCAACAACCCCCGCAAGATCGTGGGTCTTGAGGGCTATGGGCTTGAAATCGTCTCCCGGGTTCCCATCGAGATTCCCCCCCGGGAGTCCAACAAGCGCTACCTCGCGACCAAGCGGGACAAGCTCGGGCACATCCTCAACAAGCTCTGAGAGAAAGGACGGACCAAGGGTGAAAATCGAGGAGATCGTTCCCGGGGAAGCGCCGGCAGGCGGATTCCGGTTTCTTCTGGCGGTGGCCAGGTACAACAGTCTGGTCACGGACCGCCTCCTTGAGGGGGCCCTCGGCGTCTTCCGGGGTGCGGGATCCGATATCTCTGCCGTCTCCGTGGTCCGGGTCCCCGGAGCCCTGGAGCTCCCCTTTGTGGTCCGGAAGGCGGTCGACTCGGGCTCCTTTGAGGGGGTCCTGGCCCTGGGGTGCGTCATCCGCGGCGAAACCGGCCATTACGAGGCCGTCGTCTCCGGGGTCACCGCCGGCTTGGGCCAGATCAATGCCGCCGGAACCATTCCGGTCGTCTTCGGGATCCTCACCACCGAGACCCTTCTCCAGGCCCTCGACCGCGTCGGGGGAAAGTCGGGGCACAAGGGGGTGGAAGGGGCGGAGACGCTGATTTCCATGGCCCGCCTCTCCCGTTCTCTTCCGGGAGGAGGAAGGACGTGACAGGCGGGGAACGTCCCGCCCCTTCCCTGTCGCCGGGGCGGAGACGGGCTCTTCGTGCGGCACGGAGCAAGGTCCTCCAGCGCCTCTTTGCCGACGAATACGGATCCTTTTCCCAGGACGATCCTGTCCTGCGGAAGCTCCTCCGGTGGGAGGGCGAAGATCCCATGGCCAATGCCTTCGGGGACCGTCTCTATGCGGAGATCCTTTTCAGGAAGGCCGAAATCGACAGCCGGATCGAGGAGCTGGCAAGGGGCTGGAGCCTGGGGCGGCTGACCCGCATCGACCGGAACATCCTCCGTCTCGGTCTCTGCGAGATCCTGTTCGATCCCGGGATTCCCTTCCGGGTCTCCGTCGATGAAGCGCTGGATCTGGCCCACCAGTTCTCGGAGCCTGAAGCGGTGGCCTTCATCAACGGCATTCTCCATGAAGCCGCCGTCCGGTACGCGCCCGAAAAGGGTCCCTTCTCTCCCGTCTCATCGCAGATGGCGGGGAAGGCGGGGAAGACTGCGGGAGGACCTCCCGTCCCGGGAGAGGAGGGCTCCTCGTGAGCCGGCTCCCCGATAGCCAGCTCAATACGGGACTGTCGGGACTGGTGCTCTTGTGGGGAGAGCCCGTCTTCGGTCCCGAAAGGCCCCTCCGGATCTTCCTCCAGCAGATCGGAGCCCCCCTGGGGCCCTCCCTTCTCTGGGTCGACCACTGGTATTCGGGAGTTGTGACCCGGACGCTCTCCCCCTTCTGGCAGGGAGACCGGAGGAAGATTCCGCCCTCCTTTCTCTTCATCCCGGGAGAGGGCCCCTTCCCGGCGGGCTTCGTCATCCTTCCCTTCCGGCCAGGAGAGACCGAAGACCTCGTCACGCGTCTCTATGACACGGCGGCCGGCCTTTCGGTCACGCCGCTGGTTCTTGACAGCGAATCCCTGGTTCCGGAGGTCAGGCCCTTTGTTCAGGATCTCTCCAGAAATCTTCTCGACCGCAAGGATGTCCGCCTCCATGTCTCCGATCCGACGGCCCATCCCGCCACTTACGGGTGCATGGCCTTTGCAGGAGTCACGCCGTGATTGACCGATATTGCCGCCCTCCCATGAAGGGGCTTTTCGAACCCCTGCACCGCCTCAAGACCTGGCTCAGAGTCGAACGGGAGGTGACCCGGGTCCTTTCTGCAAAGGGATTCGTGGATTCGGAAGGAGCCCGGGTCGTCCTTGAGACCCCCGTCCGGATCGACATCCCCCGCATGGAGGAGATCGAGGCCGAAACCCGCCACGATGTCATCGCTTTTCTGACGATGATCTCCGAACAGATGCCGGAGGCGGGACGGGCCGTCCTCCACTATGGCCTGACCTCGACCGATCTCGTCGATACCGCCCAGAACCTCCTCGTCTCCGACGCTCTCCACATTGTGACCGACGAGCTCCACCGGTTTGTCGGAATCCTCGACCGGCAGGCCCGGGCCCACCGGAAGACCCTGATGGTGGGCCGCTCCCACGGGATCCACGGCGAACCGATCGTCTTCGGGATGAAGTTCCTCTCCTGGCTCTCCGAGTTCCGCCGCCACCAGGAACGGCTCCGCCGGGCCTGGGAGTCCATCCGGGTCGGAAAGCTCTCCGGGGCCATGGGAACGGCCGTGACCATTCCCCCGGAGGTCGAGGAGGAGATCCTCCAGGGGCTGGGTCTTTCCGTCGAGCCGGCGGCGACCCAGGTCGTTTCCCGCGATCGGCATGCCGAGCTTTTTTCCGTGCTTGCCGGAATCGGAGCCTCCCTCGAACGGGTGGCCGTCGAGATCCGCCATCTCCAGAGGACGGAAGTCCAGGAGGCGGAGGAGCCCTTCCGGCCGGGGCAGAAGGGCTCCTCCGCCATGCCTCACAAACGGAATCCCGTCGGCTCCGAAAACATCACCGGCCTGGCCCGCCTCCTCAGGTCCTATGCCGGGGCGGCCCTCGAAAATGTGGCCCTCTGGCACGAGCGGGACATCAGCCATTCGTCGGTGGAGCGGGTGATCCTTCCGGACGCCTTCTGCCTCGTCGACTACATGCTCGACCGGATGGGGTCGATCCTCCGGGATCTGGTGGTCTATCCGGAGCGCATGCGCAAAAATCTCGAAGCCACGGGAGGGCTCGTCTATTCCCAGAGCGTCCTTCTCGAACTCGTCCGGAACGGCCTTCCTCGGGAGGAGGCCTACCGGATCGTCCAGGAGGCGGCCATGGCCACCTATCAGGAGGGGGGGCTGTTCAGGGAGCGCCTCCTGGCTCATCCGGACTTCCCGAAAGGGGATGAATGGGCGGGATTCCTTGGAAAGGCGTTCGACCCCGTCCGCTTTACTCACAATATCGAGGGTATTTACCGTCGGGTGCTGGGGGAATCCCAGAGCCCCGATGGAGACCCCCGGTCAGGAAAGGTCTGACAGTGCTTCAGCAACCCGATGCGACGCTTTATGAAGGAAAGGCCAAGATCCTTTATGCCACGACCGATCCAAAGGTGGTCATCCAGGAGTTCAAGGACGACCTGACCGCCTTCAATGCCCAGAAGAAGGGGACCTTTTTCGGCAAGGGAGCCATCAACTGCCAGATCTCCGCCACCCTTTTCCGGCTCCTGGCCGAGAAAGGGGTTCCCGTCCACTTCCGATCGCTCGACTCTCCCCGGAGGATGGTCATCGACCGGCTTGAGATGGTCCCTCTGGAGGTGGTTGTCAGAAACAGGGTGGCCGGATCCCTGTCAAAGAGGCTGGGGATCCCGGAAGGGGAGGAGCTTTCCTTCCCGGTGATCGAGTGGTATTACAAGCGGGACGACCTGGGAGATCCTATGGTCAACCGGGATCATATCCGGATCCTGAAACTCGCTTCCGATGCGGTTCTGGACGAAATCCGGACCCTGGCCCTCCGGACGAACGAGATCCTCCTTCCCTTTTATCGTGAAAGGGGACTCATCCTGGTGGACATGAAGCTCGAGTTCGGCTGGAATTCTGGCGGCTCTCTCGTTCTGGGCGACGAGATCGACGGGGACACGAGCCGGCTCTGGGACGCCGGGACAGGAGAAAAGCTGGACAAGGACCGCTTCCGGATGGATCTGGGGTCGGTCAAGGAAGGGTACGAAAAAATTTACGAAAGGGTGGTGGGCCATGCCGTCGAGTCGTGAGACAACCTCCCGGGTCCGGGTCACCATTCTGGTCCGCATCCGGGAGGGGGTTCTCGATCCGCAGGGGGAGGCTGTGCGCCAGGCCCTGTCCGATATGGGACACTCCCAGGTCGAGGATGTGCGGATCGGGAAGCTGGTAGAGGTGATCCTCCCGTCGGAGCCGGGTCTTCCCGAGAAGGCCCGGGAATGGTGTGACCGACTGCTGGCCAATCCGGTGGTCGAACGCTACGAGATCACCCGCATCGAGCCGGTCTAGGGGGCTCCGACGGCTTCTTCCGCCGGCCGGACCGGCAAGGGGGGACAGGTGAACTCTGGGCCGGGATTTGCCAGGCTGTGGCTGGGCCGTCTCTTCTGGGGGCTGGTCGTCACCGTTCCCCTGGGAGGACTGCTCCTGGTCCTTCTCATGATCTCGGCCGAACTTCGGGGGCTCGACCATGCCCGGACCGGAGTGGAGGCGGCCAACAGCCTTCTTTCCGCGGCGATGCGAGCGGGCAACCCCGAAGCGGTTCCCGAGGCGATCCGGCAAATGGCCCAGGCGACGGGAACAACCCTCATTCTTTTCAGGAACGACGGAACGCCCGCCTATTCCGACAGCCGGGCCCTCGATCGGATCAAGTCCTATGCCGCCATCCCGGACGCCTGGAAGACCGCCCCGCATAGCCCCGACCTTTTTCTGTGGCCCCCTCCCTCTCTGCCGTCATCTTTGGTCCATGAGGTGGACCGAATCTTTTCGCTCCGGTCGGCCCATCTCGTAACGGACCCCTCCGGTCAGGCGAGCCCCCTGGCCATCAACGGGGGGTACGCCGTCTGGACGTCGTCGATTCCGAACAGAACCTCCTGTGCCCGTTGCCACGGATTTGACAGGGAGGTCCTGGGCCACTGGGTCGCCGTCTCCTCCGTCGCCCCCATGGCCAGCTCCCGGGGAAGGCTTTTATGGGGATTCTGGCCACTTCCCGGGGTCAACCAGAAGATTCTTCTGGGCGGGACACTCTCCCTGGCCCTTTTTGCCATTTTCGCCGTCTCCCTGGCCGAAACCTGGACCCTCCGGCGCGGATTCAGGAGGAATAAGGGAAAAGCGGAGCCCGGGAAAAAGGGGGCGGAGACTCCGGCCGGGCAGTTCTCCCGGGAACCCAGCTCTTCAGGCGAAGAGGGGGAGGTAACGGTCTCCCACGAGGGGTGGGAGGAGCTTCACCGACGGCTTGAGACCCTGGATCGCCAGGTTCTGGCCCTGGCCGAGGAGATCCCGAGGGCCGGGGTTCTCCCCCAGACGCATCCCGACAATGTGATCTCCGTCAATGCCACCCTGGGCGAGCTTCTGGCAGACTGGAGCGACCGCTTCGAGCTTGGCCTTCAGGAACTTGAAGCCCATCCGGCCCTGGCCAGTGACCCCGTCTGGGCCCGCTATCTGGAAAAGGCCCGGGAATTCCGCGCCCAGGCGGTCTCCTATGCGGACATGGCCGTCCAGGAAACGGGAGAGAAGAGCTACGGAGCCCTGAAGGCCCCCTTTTTCGAATCCCTCTCCGAGGACCAGAAGGACTGGACGGACCGTCTGAGGGCGGTCCTGGGACATCTCCATGCCGAGATCCGGTCCATGGAGGGAGTCACCAAGACAGGCCTAGCGAGAACGGAAGCCCCCAAGGGGGAGGCCAACGAAAGCAAACCCCGCCCATGATCGCAAGGATCAGGAAGCTAACTTTCCGACCGGCGATGGCCGGCCTTTGGAGACAGGGAATAAAGGGGGAGGCTGCGGGCCTTCCCTATGCCCTTTTTTGCGGGGCCATGATGAGGAATCTGGACGGATGACGGAGAACCTGAAGGCTCCAGCTGGGCCCTCTCTCATCTTCCATTGCGGGACAGGGTCGACGATGACCCCGGCGGTTCGAGACTTTCTTGACGCGATGATGGCGGAACTCAACGATGGGCTTCCGGAGGGACGGTCCGCCCTGGATCTTGCGGTCGGGTGCGTGGAGCGCCTCGAGGGATCCGGCCTTTTCAATGCGGGGAAGGGGGCCATTCCCCAGTCCGACGGGGTGGTCCGGCGGGATGCGGGGGCGATGGAGGGCGGGAGCCTCGAAGCCCTGGGGCTCAGTCAGGTGAGAGGAATCCCCTCCATGGCCCGCCTGGTGGCCGCACTGATCGGACAAAGCGCCCATGTGCACCTTTCGGGAGCGATGGTGGAGCGCTGGGCGATTCGTCACGGATGGACCCTCGAAAGCGGCCCGGAGGAGGGGGATCCGACCCTTTTCTGGGAGGGATCCCGGGGACAGGCGGGAGAGGGGACAGTCGGGTGCGTCGTGCGGGATCTTCGGGGAGATCTGGCCGCGGTGACTTCGACGGGCGGGATCGGCCGGATGTGGCCGGGCCGGATCGGCGACAGCCCGATCGTGGGCGGGGGCTTTTACGCCGACAATGACCGGGGGGCCATCTCCATGACCGGGGTGGGCGAGGCGATCCTCAAGGCCGGCGGGGGTGGGGCCCTTCTGGCCCTTCTTTCGACTGCCGACGGTCAGGATCCGAACCGGATCCTTACCGGCTTCCTGGAGCGCATCCTGAAACGATTTTCTGGCGAGGCCGGCTGCATCGGGATCGACCGGGAAGGCCGTCCCTTTGCCGCGCACACCTCCTCCCGAATGGTTCATGGCCTCATTCGCCCCGGACTCTGTCATGCAAGTGATACGGGGGAAGGTTTTTTTTGACATCTCCCGAGAGAGCGATCCGGCTTGGGCGTTGTTTTGGGACCAAACCGGCCCTTATAATGAAGAGACCTGTATCCGGTGTCTCTCCCGCAAGCGAGGGGCCCTGAGGAATCCATCATTTTTCAGGAGACGTCCCCATGCCCCATCCCTATTTTGATTATGATCCCGCCGAGGATATCGATATCCCTTATGCCCAGCTGAAGACGGACGGTCCGGAATGTCCCTTCTGCGGTGAACCCACCCTGCTTGTCGACGGAGACTTCGTCTGTCTCGAGTGCAACGGGGGGTGGTATGGTCCGGAGGTCGGGTGATTCCCGGATCCTGGGCCGTCGTCTTGACTTTTATCCTTTTTCCTGCGTAACATCCATGGTTGTCCGGCCCCGGATTCCTTCGGGGCCTTTCCCTTGGCGACATTTCCTCCTTTTTCCCTTCCATCATGCCCCCGTAGCTCAGGTGGACAGAGCAGAGGTTTCCTAAACCTTTGGCCGGGTGTTCAAATCACCCCGGGGGCACCACTCCAAAATCGCATAGATGTGATTGCGGTGACTTCCTAAGTCTTCCAAGCGCTCGCCTCCCCTGCTTCAAGGAGGTGCCTGTCTTCCATCACGGCTCCGGAGTCTTGAGAAAATGGGGGGGCTTTCCCGAGTTCAGAGGACGGGGAAAAATTCCCGGGACTCTCATTCCCTTTCTTGGCCAAGATGAAGCTGAGACCTTCCCTTCCTCCGACCTCATCCCTTTCTTATCCCCGAACGATGGTCCCCTTTTTTAATCCTCGGGCAAAAAATTCCGTTTCCCTGGTTGACGTCTTTGGTGGCCCATGACCTTTCCTATCTTCGTCTTGGGCTTGGATAAAATATCTATTTTCCTGAGAGTACTTATCGAGAATCTCGAATCAGCCTTGGGCGGAGGATAAGGAATTTCGAAAAGAATTCATGCGGGGAAAATCAGATTCAAGATTTGCCTCCTTTCCTCCGAAAAGATGTTGACAGGATCAGGGAAATCCTGAGGGGGCAAAACTAAAACCCATTTAAAATAAATAATAAAAATTTATGTATATGGAAATTTTTTTAAATAGTGGTATTATTGAGTCTAAGAAATATTTTTTTGTTTAATTTTTTTTCAAATAAAGAAAAAATAATTAATTTTAGCTTTACGCATAAAAATAAATAAAAAATTTTTATATTTATTCAGGAGTTTTTTATGGACATTGGTGACGGTCAAAAGCCTTCCATCACGATCATCGATGACCAAATTATCGGGCGAAAGGTTCTGCAGGAGATCGTGAGCTCCCTAGATCCCGAATATCGGATTAAAACCTTCTCCGATCCCCTGACAGCCCTTGAGGCCTCACGGATGGATCTTCCCGATCTCGTTCTGGTCGATTACAAGATGCCTGAAATGAATGGGGTGGAATTTACCCGGAAGTTCAGGGCGATTCCCGACTGCGCCGATATCCCCGTGGTTATCGTGACAGTCCTCAAGGACAGGCAGGTTCGCTACGAATCCTTGGAAGCGGGAGCGACAGATTTCCTGATGCGGCCCCTTGATACCTTTGAGGTCCGGACCCGGTGCAAGAACCTTCTGGCCCTTCGGAGCCTTTCGAGACTTGTCAAAGATCGCTCCCGGTCCCTCGAAAGGGAGGTTGCCGAGGCCACGCGGACCATTCGGGAACGCGAAAAGGAGACCATTTTTCGATTGGCCAAGGCTGGCGCCTACCACGACCGGGAAACAAGTATCCATTTGGTCCGGATGTCCAAATACTCTCGCGAGATCGCGGAGGCGATGGGTCTCCCGGAGGACGAATGCGATGCGATCGAACTGGCGTCGCCCATGCACGATATCGGGAAGATGGGGATTCCGGACGAGATCCTTCGAAAGAAAGGAAAGTTCACGCCCGAAGAATACGAAGTCATGAAGAACCATTCCTATATGGGATTCGAAATCCTGAGCGGAAGCACCTCTCATTTTATCACCCTCGGGGCTGTCATTGCCCTCAGACACCAGGAGCGCTATGACGGTTCGGGATATCCCTCAGGGCTCCGGGGGGAGGAGATTCCTCTTCCGGCCAGAATTGTCGCCGTAGCGGATGTTTTCGATGCACTGACATCCGTGCGGCCCTATAAACCGGCCTGGCCGCTTGAGCGGGCGGTGGAATACATCCGGGAACAGTCGGGGATTCTTTTTGATCCCCGATGCGTCGAGGCCTTCTTGTCGCGACTGGGGCGGATCCTGAGTTATGCGGTCCAATTTAAAGATCTGGACGGAGATGATGGCGATGAAGCCTGTGGTTGACCAGGGGAAATCTTCTGAGGCGGCTGAAAAGGGGCTCGTGAAGGAAATTCGAGGGCCGGAGGAAGAGGAAGCCCAGGATCAGGAGAGGTTCTTCGGGATCAAGGCCTGGCCCCGACTGATAAAAGAGCGGCTTCAAGGCCGTCCCGACAGCGAGCATGAACAAGCCATCATCCGTTGTGTCATTTCCTTTTTTGTTCTGGCCTACCTCTTCATCCTTCCCCTGGAAAACCCTCTGGAAGGCTCAGGTCTGGCGATCAATGCCAGGGAGGCAATCCTTCTATTTCTCTTATTCTCCATCCTTGTCCTTGTCGACATCATCATCCATCCGGCTGCCCGGCCTTTCCGGCGATATCTCGGAATTTGCGGGGATCTTGGAACGACTGCCTACATCATGGCGATCAGCGGGAAGTCCGGCCTTCCGCTGACTGTCGTCTTCCTGTGGGTGATCATGGGGAACGGGTTCCGGTACGGTCCCAGGTACCTTTACTTCGCGATGGGGATCGGTTTCCTCAGTCTTCTTTATGTGTACGGCAATGATCCCTACTGGAGAAGCAATCCGACCCTTTTCTGGAGCCAGCTTCTCTCCATCACCCTGCTTCCCCTTTATATGGTCGTTCTGCTCAAGAAGATGCAAAATCTCATCGAGCAGTCCAATGAGGCCAACCAGGCGAAATCCCGTTTTCTTGCCAATATGAGCCATGAACTCAGGACACCCTTGAACGGGATTATCGGGATGAGCGACCTTCTGCTCGAAACCGGGACAAAGGTCGCCCAGAGATCCCATCTTGCAACGATCCGCTCTTCGGCCCATTCCCTTCTCGAAATCGTCGAAAGGATTCTCGATTTTTCCAGGATCGAATCCGGGAAACTTCCGATCGAATCGATCGAATTCAATTTTCCTTCATTTCTGAAGGAAACCATGGGGATGCTCGAACCCCTGGCCCGGAAAAAAAGATTGGGGTTCGTGACATGGATCGATTCGTCTGTCCCGGACGATTTGAAGGGAGATCCGAGTCACCTTCGACAAATTCTTGTCAACATTGTCGGCAACGCCATCAAGTTCACTCCCGAGGGAAGGGTCGACGTGAGCGTCCTCTCCAGGAAGGATACGGACGGAAAGGTCCGGCTCCAGATCAGTGTGACCGATACAGGGATCGGAATCCCGGAAGAGGTGCATGACAAGGTCTTCGAAAGCTTTTCCCAGGGCGATGAATCTGTCACCAAACGCTTTGGGGGGACGGGACTCGGGATGGCCATCGCCAGGCAGCTTACCGAATTGATGGGAGGAACGATCTCGTTTACAAGTCAGGTCAATGAAGGAACGACCTTCCGACTCGAGATTCCCTTTGAATCAGGGGCAAAAAAAGAGGTCGCCGATATGAAGGTCTTTGTCCGGAAGGTCCTGGTGGCGGCCTCCCCTCCCGCTTCGGACCATTTTGTGTCGCTTCTGCGTGACATGGAGATCGACTCTTTGTTTGTGATCACCGAAGAGGGCGGATTCGTGGCGGGATCCTTTGATGCGGTCATCGCCGATTGTCACCATTTTGAAGAAATATCGAAGGATTGGCCTTTAAAGCCGGATATTGAATCCTCCTCTCCTGTGAGGTTCCTTCTCGGTTCCCATGATGCCGGCATTGAAAAATTCAAGAAGATTTATTCAACAGGATTTTCGGTTGTTTTCCGTTCTCTCCCCGATCGCGAGACCCTCACAAAGGCCCTTGGTCTCGCTCGAGTTCCGGCGGAAGATCTCCGGGAGCTCCCGGCCAGGACCTTACCGCCCGTCAATTCCTCCCCCGAAAGAAAGCTCTTTGTTCTGGTCGCAGAGGATAATTCCGTCAACCAACAGGTGATCAGGGGGATTCTCGAGTCAGGAGGCCACAGGGTCCATCTGGTGGAGAACGGGGAGCAGGCGCTTGATCTCCTGGAAGGCGATCTTTTCCAGTTCGATCTCATGATCCTCGACATGCACATGCCGAAGATCGGCGGTCTCGAAGTCCTGAAGGCCTATCGATTCATGGAGCGGGAACGACCGATTCCCTCCATCATTCTGACGGCCAACGCGACCATACAAGCGATGGCCGATTCGGAAGAGGCGGGGGCCGGACTCTATTTGACGAAGCCCATCGAGTCGAGACGGTTGCTCGAGGCGATCGGGACCCTCACCGGAGAGGCGTCGCCGTCCAAGGCCGATAAGCTTCAAAAGCTTCCGGATCATGCAGAGTCCAACGCCCGGATCGATTTGGGATTGCTGAAACAGCTTGAGGAATTGACCGCCAAGCCGACCTTTGTGAAAGACCTTATTGATCATTTTGCGCGGGATGGGGAGGAGCTGCTCAGCGAAATCGAGGATGCGGCCTTTAAAGGGGATTTTTCACGCTTTCAGGACGCCATTCATGCCCTGAAAGGAAGTTCGGCCCAGATTGGAGGAGTCCAGCTGGTCAAGCTCTGCGGAGAGGCTGAAAAGCTCAGATCCTTCGCGATGGAACCCATTGGTCCTATGACTCTGGTGATGGAGATCCGGAGAACTTTTCTGGCGACTGCCCAGGAACTGGAGGGATTCCCCTGGGCAAAACTCCGGAATGGGTGGGGCTGAAGGCGCCGGGATCCTAATAAAATGAAGCCTGGGCCCAATCCAACCACATGTCAGACCACCTGATTGAGCGCTCCCGCGTGGGAGGAGTGATTTTTCTTCTCGGTTTGGCGGGAGACGAGACGTTCCATCATCCTCAGATCCCGCGACTCAAGCCTTAATGCGGTATCAACCCAGACTTCGGTAATTCCCAACAATTCCTCGTAGGGAACCGCTTTGACGGAGCCTGCGGCTTTTCGGTAGGACCGGTACCCATTCCGGAATTTGTTCTCCTTTTTGATGTATTCGTAGACGGCCTGCTTTCCCTTCCCGTCTTCCGCCAGGATATCGACGACTCCCATGTGGTAAAGCTCTTCACCGGTGTAAAGGTTGCCCCCGAGGATCATCCGGTCCGCCATTGACCCGCCAACTTTTCTGGATAAGAAGCTGTAGGCGCCCATCCCCGGAAACAGGTTGAAAAGAATTTCCGGCAGACCGAGCTTGGCCGATTTTTCGGCGATCAGGACATCCGAGGCGAGGGCGCATTCGAATCCCCCCCCAAGGGCATCGCCTTCCACCAGCCCGATGACCGTGATGTCCCTGTCGAAATGGACGATCTTGGCATAAAGGGCGTCGATGCAGGCCTTGGCATAATGAAAAAGCCCGGTGCGATTTTTGTTCCGGATCAGGTCCATGAAAAGATAAAGGTCTCCTCCAAAACTATAGACCCCCGAGACATTGGACGCATGCACCATGTACTGGATCTCTCGCCGGTTCTGAACCGACAGGTGATGAAAATAATCTATGAGTTCGGAGAGCATCGTGGGGGTAAAGCATTGTCTCGGAGAGCCGTGCATGTAACACCACTCCAGGAGGTGGTCCGAGTCCTGCTGTATCGTGATTTGCGTATAGGCTTCAAGTGAATCGGAAACAGTGGGAGGATTGACGAGAGGGGGTTCAGCGTTTTTCAATGCTCGCTCCATGGCAAAGGTTGGTGTCGCGTTCAGTCCCAAAATTCCCGTGAAGCAAGTTTCATTGGAAGCTCTATCGGGTGGTCTGTCTCCGGAGACCCGTGCCCCTTTTGTCAAATTTCGATCGACCTTCAAACCCTATTTTCTGTTTTCTTTATGAAGGAAAGTTCAAGAACACCGGAATTTTTCCGGACCCTGCGAAATGGCCAAAGAGAACAAGAAACGGTGCAAGAAACCATTTTTTTAGGGGGCATGGGGCCCGATTCTTGAATCAGGGCCGCGGACTCAGGTTCCGGCTGATCCGGGAAGGCTCACGGAAAGACCAGTCTTTCGCCGGAAGGTTCTTCGCGGTCAAGCGATACATAGAATACCAGATAATTTTATGATGTAAATCTTGGAGCTCCCATCTGACCGCTATCCCGGAAAAACGGAGAAGGGTTTGATGGCCCAGGAGTGACTTTTAAGACCCTCTCGCAGGTCGGGGATCCCTCGCTCAATATCAGGAGAGGGAATTCCCGGGAGGATGGACCCGATGAGAGGGGGATCTGGCCGAAAGAGGGCATCCCCATCCCTGATCTGGTTCTTTGGTTTGGGCCAAGCTTGAAAGATCCTTCTTCCATCCTCCCGGGCAGATCAGGTTTTCCTGCGCCCCCACCGGAAGGCCTCTTTGTCTCCGATTCCCGGACAAGGGATGAATGGTCTTCCGGGAATATGTCCCCTTTGTCTTTTCGCCACTCCTATGATCCAATAACAGGGTTTTCAGTGGTTTTTCCAGGCCCCGAGGAACTCCGGGGGCCGCCAGGATGCGACCGGCAAAGGATTTTCGGGATGGGCTGGGGAATTTGCCCCCATGGCCCTTCATCTTTTCCAGCCGCATTCCGAAAAGACATCCATGGATGACCGATTGACGTTTTCCATCTTCCAGACACCACGAAATCCAAGCCAAAGGAGCGCTTCATGACTTCCGTCAATCTCCGCACGTCATCTAGTGAGGGCACCCCTTCTCCTTCTTCACCGGAGATGAGGCTCAAGGAGCTTGAGACGCTCTGGGGGGCCATCAACCGGACCACGGCCATCATCGAGTTCACCCCTGACGGGGTCATCCTCGATTCCAACGATAACTTCCTGAAAACGGTAGGATATTCCCGGGAGCAGCTTAAAGGCCAGCACCACCGGATCCTCTGCAAGCCTGAATATGCCCAGAGCCCGGCCTACCAGAACTTCTGGCGCCAGCTGGCCAACGGAAATCCCAACCATGGTGTCTTCGAACGGATCGACAGAAACGGCAAGACCCTCTGGCTCGAAGCCGAGTATACCCCGATCACCAACTCCTCCGGCAGGGTGGAGCGGGTTGTCAAGAATGCCCGGAATATCACGGCCCAGGTGGAGTCCGAACGGAAGCTTTTCGATGTGACGGCCAAGCTTGAATCGAAGATCCGGGAAGGAGAACAGGCCATCTCCGGGGTAAACGGACGCATGTCCGAGGTCCTTGAAAAAAATTCCCAGTTCAAAAGCTCCATCGAAAGCCTTTCGGGCCAGGCGATGGAGATCAACAAGATCGTCGGAACGATCCGGGACATCGCCTCCCAGACCAACCTCCTGGCCTTGAATGCCGCCATCGAGGCGGCCCGGGCCGGAGAAAACGGCCGGGGATTCGCGGTGGTGGCCGACGAGGTCCGAAAGCTGGCCCAAAGGGTCCAGGACGCCACCCGGGAGATCCAGAACAACACCCAGGCCATCACCCAGGCCATGGGCGACATCGCCAAAAAGTCCTCGGAAAACAGCACCCTCATCGAAAAGACCCAGACGGTGGCCTCGGAGGCCAACAAAAGCTTTGGGGGCCTCACGGAGGTGACAGGCACCATCAAGTCTCTGGTCG
Organism: Nitrospirota bacterium; assembly: GCA_021827365.1. Taxonomy (GTDB): domain Bacteria; phylum Nitrospirota; class Leptospirillia; order Leptospirillales; family Leptospirillaceae; genus UBA4572. The sequence continues at coordinate 4,546 of JAKAWK010000037.1, read as the reverse complement.
AATCCCTGAACAAGGCCGGCTAGCCCGCCGGCCTTTTCTTCTTACTCGAAAAGCGCAGATTCTCCCGGTCATTGTCCCTTTCCTTCCTTCTTTTTCTCCCAGGAGTCGATCAGGGCGGCCACCCGGGGATGGAGCTCCCTTGCGAGCTCCCCGGCCGTCTTTCCCTCCTGGTCCCGAATGGCCGGGTTGGCGCCCGCCTCCAGAAAGAGCCGGACAAGCTCCCGGTCGCCCGTTTGGGCGGCCCACATGAGCGGCGTCCGTCCCCCCCCGTCCGCCAGGTCGACATGGGCCTTATGGCTTAAAAGAAGGCGGGCCAGCGGGAGGCTGTCTCTTCCTGCGGCCAGGATCAGGGGGGTCATATGGCTTCGGGAGGAGAGGTCGGGGGCGCTTCCGGCCGCCAGGAGAAGCCGGGCCGTCTCCTCCTGGCCGGTGAGGACGGCGGTCATGAGGGGGGTGATTCCGTTGTTGTTGGCGGCGTCGGGATTGGCTCCGGCCGAAAGAAGAAGCCTGACGATCCTGAGATGGCCCTGGGTCACAGCCCACATGAGGGGAGTGTTGCCAAAGCGTGTGCGGGTATTGATGTCGGCCCCCCTGTGAAGGGCCTGGCGCACGGCCGGGAGATTCCCGGCGGAGGCGGCGTCCAGGAGCTCCTGGCCGGGCGTTCTCCCGGAGGCCAGGGCCGAAGGGAGAGGAAGGCCTATGAAGATTAAGGTCAGGACCAGTGGCAGGGAGGCCGGACCGGCAAGGATGAGCAGACGATGGAGGGCTCTCATGGAGCGATCCTTTCGATCGGGGTCATGGGTGTGATGATCCTACAGGAGTCCGGGTTCGAGACGGCGGACAAGGCCAATCGCACCCACGGCGACTCCGGGCCAGCCCTGTCCGGGAAAGGTGCTGTCTCCCACGAGGTAGAGATGGGGAAGGGGGGAGAAGGACGACGGATATCCCAGGGGAAAGATCTCCCTTCTCAAGGGGATCCCGCCCACGGTGCCGCCCGTTCTCCGGGTATAACGGGCAAAGGTACGGGGCGTTCCGGTGAGGATCTCCTCCCTTTCGGCCTGGCGAAAGAGGGGAAGATGCCGGGTGAGATTCTCGAGAATGAAGCGGGTGACCTGCTCCTTGCGTTCGAGATAGATCTCCCGGGAGAGCCCTTCCCAGAGGGAAAGGAAGGTGTGGGTCGAGAGGGTGACGCTCCGAAAGCCTTCCGCGGAGAGGCGGTCGTCCTTAGGATCCGAAAGGGAGAGGAAGAAGGAGCGGCTTTTGGTCCAGGGGTTGGGCTCGTGGTGGATCTGGTGGTGGAGCTCGAAGTTTTCGGGAAAGAAGTCCCGGATCCGGAAATGGAGGGTGACCGCTCCCCAGCGCTGCCGGAACCGGGCCTTCCGTTTGTTCTGCAGGCGGGCAAGGGCCGGATCGTCCAGGAGATCCGCCACCCCCCAGACGTCGCGGTTTAAAATCACCCGTTGGGCCTCATAGGTTCCCCGGGTGGTCTGGAGGCGGAAGAATCCGCCGGCTCGTTCGATCTTCCGGACGAGGGTCTTTCGGTAAACCCAGGGAATCTTTTGGGCGAAGGCTTCGAGAGCGGCACCCATTCCTCCCAGGACCGTGTAGTTGTCGAGGGTGGGGTAGGAGAGTCCCAGGGCCCCCGACAAGAACGGGACCTCCTCCGAGGGGGCCTGGTTGGTGATCAGGAGGATCTGGTCCAGAAAGTTTTGGTAGGGGGTGGTTTTGACATGCCGGGCCATGACGGAGCTGGCGGACCGCAGGAGATCGGGCCCTCCCCGCATGAGGAGGGAGGCTCCCGGTCGAAGAAATGAAAGGACCTCTGATAGAGATTTCGGGGGGAAGGGTGGAAGAGAGAGAATCTTTGTCCATGCCGCATCTGAGACCCGGAAGATCCGGCGCCAGAGCCCCTGGTGATCGTCATCGGGAAAGGCCGCGGTGAGCTCGTCCATGAGCTGGGTCCGATCCCGGAAGAGACGGAACGACCGGTCGGGAAGATGGACCCTGAGGGAGGGGTCGATGGATTTCACGGGAAGGGAAACCCCAAGAATCCGCGAGAGATAGCCCAAGGGAAGGGCGGGACCCAGGCCCACGAAGGTCGTGGCCCCGGCGTTGTAGAAGTGGCCGCTTCGTTCGAAGGTTCCGGAGCATCCTCCCAGGTAGTCCATGGCCTCCAGAAGAAGGACATCGCGGCCGGCGTGGCCAAGCATCGCCCCCGCCAGGACTCCGCCCACTCCTCCTCCGACGATGGCATAATCATGTCGTGCTGGTCCGGATCTCGTCAAAGGCACTCCCGCAATGGGGCCTGTCAAGAAAAGGCCGTGTTCCTTCTCCCTACCAAGATGATAGACTGGGATGTGCAATCTGGAAAAGACCTCCTTTTGGGGGAACCCATTCGATGAACTGACAGGAGAGAGTCCCGATGGAACCCTTTGCGATCGTTCCGCTCGATGAGACGGACATTCCTGAGCTTCTCTCGCGACAGTCCCGGGCCTTCGAGTCCCATGCAAAACTTTTCGACATCTCGGTCTGGACCGGGGAGACGGAGCAAGAGTGCCGCGCCGAACTTCCCTTTACCCGGATCCTGGTCGCCAAGAGCGAGGAGGGTCGGATTCTGGGAGGGGTTCGTGGGCGGGAGATGGAAGGGGTCTGGCTGATCCGGAAGCTTTTCGTGGACCAGGAAAGCCGGAAAAGGGGTGTGGGACGGGCCCTGATGGAGGCGGTCGAAAGGCTTGTCCCGTCCTCCTGTCATAAGATTTCCGTCTGCACGATGCTCGTTCTGGGGGAGAATGTCAGGTTTTTCCTCGATCGGGGGTATATTCCGGATTTTCTGATGCCCGATCACTACAACAGGCTCCACCTCATCTGCTTCAGGAAAGAGCCCTCCCTGGCGGGAGGTGAATTTGCCAGGCCGCTCCTTTCCGATCAGGAGTAGGAGGAGGGGGTGGATTCTCTGGAGGAGGTTGACCTTGGACTGAATTTTTCGTATCTTAAACGGGCTTCTCCTCACACCGTTTCGCGGGAATAGCTCAGCGGTAGAGCATCGCCTTGCCAAGGCGAGGGTCGCGGGTTCGAATCCCGTTTCCCGCTCCAGTATTTTAAAGGATTTTAGCCATTTTTTGAATTTCTCCCAATCGACAAAAATTCTTTGGTGTCCGTTTTAGTGTCCGTTCTGATTTTGGAAATATAACCTTTGAATAGACTCCTGAGGGCGTTCCAGAGATGGGTCTGTTTGCCCGATAACTCTATCCAAGGAGAAAGTAGGATACTAAAGACTTTGGACAGTCGATCTTCTCAGGCTGAAGAGTTTGTGGAGCAGGAGACTGGCAGTCCGATGAACTATGTGCCCTTTTGGTATTGTGATGTCGTCGCAATTGTCCTTCAAAAATGAACCCCTATTCATCTGGAAAATCAGTATTTCGGCGGTCAAAAAACGCGGCTTGCTAGGAATTTCCAAAAGAAAGATTTACTTAAGGTTTTGGGCCACAAGATTTTTTTAAATGATAAAAGCTATACTCACACAATAAAGAGAAGCAAGGTTTAACGGGATATCCTAATTTGTCGGGTTAACACTTATTGGTGGTCGATACAAGACGGTTTCAGACAATAACGATGACACAAATATGGCACATGAAAGAATCTGTCAAGTTATGGAGTTATTCTCAATATTTCAATCTATGTAATCGTCGATAAGAGTCCTTCTTCTGTGAGCATCTTGTTACTCTAAATCCACTCTTTTAGTAATCTAAATCCCTCAGCTTGGATCAGAAGGTCCTGGCGGGTCAATGTCCCAGTATCCTCAAATGGCTCCCAAAGATTTTATTGAGGTGTAATACTCCCCAAAAAGTGGACCAGTGATTAAGGTAGTAAAATTGAGCGGTGACCCAAGAAATAACAAGGAGGAGCCGTGGGCACCACTCGAACAAAATTCAATCCCGACTTCAAGGCCAAGGTCGCTTTGGCCGCCATCCGGGGAGAAATGACGATCAACGAGATTGCTTCCCAATTTGGGGTGCATGGCAACCAGGTCGTCCGCTGGAAGAAACAGGCCGTGACGGAACTGGCCGAGGTTTTTTCGGACAAGCGGGAAAAACGCCATGCTTCCGAAGAAGCTCTCCGGGAAGAACTCTACCGCCAGATCGGACAACTGAAGGTCGAACTGGACTGGCTGAAAAAAAACTCGGAACAGGATCTCGCCTTTAGGCGAACCCTGATCGACCCGGAGTGTCCGTCGATCAGCATCCGGCGTCAATGTGAGCTTCTGGGAGTGAACCGATCCGGTCTGTATCGGTCTCCCTCTCCCGTCTCTCAAGAGACGCTGGACCTGATGCGGCTGATCGACGAGCCATACACCCGAACACCCTTTTACGGGGTTCTCCGGATGACGGCCTGGCTCAAGAAAGAAGGCCATCCACTATAGGGGACAGCGGCTGTCCCCGAACCCCTCTGGACGGACGGGGTGGACTGGGAGGCGGTGGACCGGGAGATCCGGGACGGCCATGAGCTCAAGCGGATCTGGGAAGAACGGGCCTCCGAACGGACCAGT
>JAKAWK010000036.1 GCA_021827365.1 Nitrospirota bacterium | reverse complement strand
GGAATGGACCTGGTAGCGCCAGTGGTTCTGGTGGAGCAAATGGACCCGGTGGCGCCGGGGGTTCGGGCGGGGTGAAGGGAACCGGGAATTCGTGGGGAGCCGGTGGGACGAGTGGTCTTCTGGGTTCCGGCGGCGCTGGCGGGAGGAATGGACCTGGTAGCGCCAGTGGTTCTGGTGGAGCAAATGGACCCGGTGGCGCCGGGGGTTCGGGCGGGGTGAAGGGAACCGGGAATTCGTGGGGAGCCGGTGGGACGAGTGGTCTTCTGGGTTCTGGAGGCGCCGGAGGGACGGATGGATCTGGAAGCTCCGGAGGAACTGGAGGATTGAATGGGTCCGGAAGTTCCGGGGGTTCAAGTGGTTCCGGGGTCACTGGAAATCAAAGTACGGTGGGCAGCAGCTCCAGCGGGTCAATCGGGACGTTTGGTATCACAATCAACAAATTTAACCCTGTCTTCCAGACAGTCAACATTCAGAGCCTTTCCGCCATTCCTGCCCCTTCTGGAGACGATTCTTCCGAGGGAGATTCATCCCAGGCCGCCTCTCCGCCCAGTTTGTCGATTACACTTGATGAGTCTAAATCAAGCTCTGTGACAGTCCTTCAAGCGGCTTCGACAGGAATAGACGATAGCGAAATCCTCTCCGCCCAGCAAATAAAATAACCCGGTTTATTTTTCCTGAGCATGTGTGTTGAAAGTGCTTCACATTCCAGCCGTCATGCTGAAAGCGATATTTTTCGACCAGCGCCAGGCTCAACCGAGGGGAGCCCGTCTTGCAGAGACCTGGGTGAGGCGTTTATCAAAACCTCTTTCATCCCTTCTTCCTCTTATTCCACGTCTCTTCAAATCGCATTTCCGGATCTCCTGGTGCACGGTCGTTCGGTCCATCGGGGGCCCTCCTTTGACCCCTTATTGAACCGGACAACTGTTGTGCTACAAAACCGGACAGATTATGAATCCTCTACAGATCAGTCGTATCTTCTTGACCTCCCGGAATAAGGTGGTAAAATTAAAACGTGGAAATCCGTTGGAGCTTCGTCTGATTGATCATCTGCCGGGGGAATCCGGATGAGTGTCCAGACATTGGGAAGCCATGGAATCGAAGGGTTGTCGGGAAGAGGAGGAATCCCTTTCTCTGAGAGCGCTGTTGCGCCGGCCTCGGTTCCCGGTCCCAGTTTTAGTCCGGCCTCTTCCCGTCCACAGGAAAATTTCTCGGACACGGGGGTCGTTTCAAGGGTCCTTGCGGGAATCGATACCGTGGGATCCCTTCCTGCCGTTGTTTCGGTTTACTCCCAACCTATGGGTCGAAGCATCGTCACTGATGTTGTCGTCCACCAGACCGACCAGAACGACGGATCAAAAAATGTTGCCAACCACTGGCAGGGAGCCAGCCTTCCCCTTCCCGAAACACCTGTCCAGGACGGAATCAGTGTCTCTGGGCTTCGTGTCGGGGCCTATGAGGAAAGTCGCATGGCCGCGAGGGAAGCGTATATGATGTTCCAGGGGATGAAAGTCAATCAGACCGTCTGATTCTGGACCGGACTTTGGAGTCGAGAATGGCCTTTGGAGTAAACGACGTCACGAACCTTGATCAGCCGGTGGGGCGCTCCGAACCCCAAAGCCGGTCAGCCGAAAGGGTTGCGGTGAGAAGATCGGAAGAAACTCAGCGCCGTGATGAGGAACGATCCAGAGTCCATGAGCAGGAAGCTCAAAGAGAGGAGCGAAAAAGCTCCGAAAAAGGGGGTAAGGTGGATTTTTTTGCCTGAGATTTCCCGTTTTCAATTTCCAGGAAGGTCGGACCTGTGAGCGGGGAAGAAAGGGCAAAGGAGTTCTTTCATCCTTCCCTAAATGTCGATGACCGGCTCCCGCTTCTTTTCCTTCCCGGAATTCCGGCCACTGCAGCAAACCAGCCCTTTTCCCGCCGTAGAAGACCCCTGATTGCCTTTCCCCGGGCGTCGACCCTTCCCGAGTCGGAGATCCCGTGGGTAGGTCTTTATCAGTCCCTCGACCTTCGCATGGGCCGAATCCTGGACAGCCTCGACCGCCTCTCCAGGGGGGAGCCCCTTCGTCTTCCCCGTGTCGTTCCTGTCAGAATTTCGGAAGGTGCGCTGACCTTCTACTCGACGGAATCCTTTGAACCCGGGGTCAAGGGAGGGTTGATCCTCGAGCTCCCCACGCTTCCACTTTGCGAAATTGATTGCGACCTCTCCATCGTCCATTGCGATTCCTGGGACATAGACATGGAATCCTCTCCAGGAGGAGGCTTTGCCGTGACGGGGCTTTGGAGCGGTCTTGAGGGGGAAATGCGGGAATCCCTCCTTCAGTACCTTGTTCTGCGTCAGCGCGAAATTCTTGCCTTCAAGGGAAAATAACGCCTTCTCCTGTCCCAATTCCGTTCTATTTGATCTGTCAGGGAAAGAGACCTTGGCCGGTGTGGCTGCGGGTTCCCCGATCCCGGACAATGACCCGTTCGCCCTCCGAAAGATTTCCGGTGACCATCGATACGAGACCATCTGTCGGGCCAATTTTAACCGGAACAGGGACGACCTTCCACTTCCCGGAAGATTCCTCCAAAAGAAAGACGAAATTGGTGTTTTTCTTCCGGACCAAGGACTGGTCCGGGAGAAATTTTCGGGGAGGACGGTAGACAAAGGCGCCATTTGCAACGAGAAGGGCATTGGGGACATCTCCCGTGTGGATGGTGACCATGGCCGTCATCCCCGGTTTGAGGAGCTTGTCGGGATTCGGGACAGTGGAGAGGACATCATAGGTCACGACGTGGGACACGGTCCGCGGGTGGTCCCGGACGACAGTGACCGATCCGTGAAAGATCCGGTCGGGGTAGGCCGGAACCCGGAACGAGACCGCCTGTCCTGGCGTGACAGCTCCGATGTCCGCTTCGGAGACCCGCGTGTCCAGGCGCATCTCCCGAAGGTCATGGGCAATGGTGAAGAGGCGGGGTGTCTTGAAGGCGGAGGTGACCGTTTGCCCGATCTGGACTTTGCGTGCAATCACCACCCCGTCGATGGGGGCCCGGATCGTAGTATAGGACAAGTCGGTTTTGGCGAGTTTCAATGCCGCTTCGAGCTGTTTCCGGGTCGCAAGGTCCATCATGAGCTGGGCCTGGTCGGTGTCGAATGTGCTTCGCGCAATAATGTGATGGTCGAGCAGATCCTTGTCCCGGGACATCTGAATCCGGTCAAGCGTGATCTTTGTCTCCATCTTTGCAAGATTCGATTCCGCTTGGGAGACCTGGGCCCGGTAGATGGCGGGATCGATCTGGGCCAGGATCTCCCCGGCACGGACGCGGGAGTTGAAGTCGACATTGATCCGGGTGATGATGCCGCTGACCTGGGTCCCCACATGGACTGTCTTGAGAGCCTTGAGGCGACCTGTGGCCGTCACGGTCCTGTGGAGGGTTCCCCGGTGGATGGTCCGGGTAATGAAGGGAGGAGATGAGGGAGCGTTTTTCCTGAAATGGAAAAAGAGTAGCCCTGCCCCGAAGAGGGCCACGAAAAGGATTACGAGATTCTTCGGACTTTTGAAAAACCTTTTCAAATGTTCATGCTCCAGACCTTGCCAGGGTTGACCCGATGAAGGGGCGGGGCCTTCAGTCCTGATTATACCGAAGTCTCCCGCTCTGTGTATGTCCTGGAATCACTCATATCTCAGCGCTTCCATCGGATCGAGCCTGGAGGCCCTCCACGCCGGATAGAGCCCGAAGAGTATTCCGAGAAAGGTGGCCCCCGCAACTGTCAACAGGGATCCCTCCCAGGGAATGGGGGCGGGCCAGCCGAGAAAGGAGCGGATGGCCAGGATCGACAGGATCCCCAAAAGCCCTCCCACCAGTCCGCCAAAAAACGAAAGCGCGGCACTTTCCGTCAGAAACTGCAGGAGGATATCGCGGGGCCGGGCCCCGATCGCCATCCTTATCCCGATTTCCCGTGTCCGTTCCCTTACGGAGACGAGCATGATGTTCAGGATGCCGATCCCTCCCACGAACAGTGAGATGGAGGCGATGAGCGCTAGCAGAACCGTAAGGATCAGAGAGAGGCGGTTGGCCGTCTTCGCAATGTCCGAAAGGGCCTGGATGTCGAAGTCTGGGCGCCCTCCCGGGGGAATGTGGTGACGGAGCCTTAGCAGATCCCGGATTTCGCGCTTGGCGTCGTCAACCCTGTCAGGACTTCCTGCTGCCGCCAGAATCACACCGACATAGGTGACTCCCATGATCTGGCTCTGGAGGGTGGAGAGGGGAATGACCACCATGTCATCCTGGTTCATTCCCATCGGGGACTGGCCTTTTGAGGAGAGGAGGCCGATAACCCGGAAGGGGGAATGGTTGATCTGTATGAAATTCCCGACCGGATTTCCAAGGCCGAAGAGACGGGATGCGACGAGACGTCCCAATACCGCGACGCGTGCCGCAGAGGCTTCTTCCTCAGGACCGAAAAACCCCCCATGGGCAAGGTGCCAGTCCCGAACGGGAAGGTAGTTCGGTTCGGCCCCGAGAATGACCGTGGACCAGTTGGCATGAGGAGACTGGACCTGGGCTGCAGTCCTGAGAGCTCCTGAGGCATTCCAGACATCGGGACAGTCTTCCCGGATTGCCTGGGCATCATCGACAGTCAGGGTTGTATCGGTTCCTCCGCCCACTTGCGCGCCCGAGTCAGTCACGCTTCCGGGAATGACGACAAGCAGGTTCGGACCGAGGTTCTGGATGCTCTGGAGAACCAGGGCTTTGGCTCCGAGACCGATGCTGACGAGGACGATGACTGACAGGACCCCGATGACGATTCCCAGGGAGGTGAGAATCGAACGGTACGGATTTCTCAGGAGGGCCTTGAGACCTAAAAAGACCAGGAGCATCAGGATCCCTCCAGAAGACCATCCCTGACGCGGACGGTCCTTGTGGCGAACCGGGCCACCTCCGTGTCATGTGTGACCAGCACCAGGGTCATGCGGGAGCGTTCCTGGATGGAAAGGAGAAGTTCCAGAACGGAGGAGGCCGAGCGGCTGTCCAGATTTCCGGTGGGCTCGTCGGCCAGTAAAAGTCCCGGTGAGGCTGCCAGGGCCCGGGCTATGGCAACCCGCTGCTGTTGTCCCCCCGACAGCTGGGAGGAGTAATGTCTCTCCCGGTCTCCCATGCCCACAGATGCGAGGAGGTTGCGGGCCCGTTCCCGGCGCTCTCTGGCGGAAACTCCCCGATACAGGAGAGGCATTTCAACATTTTCGATGGCCGTGGTCCTGGGAATCAGCTGGAAGTTCTGGAAGACGAAACCGACTGACCGGTTCCGAAGGACGGCTCGATCTGAGGCCGGGAGATGATCAACGCGCCGGTCTCCGTAAAAGACTGCCCCCGTCGTGGGGCGGTCCAGGAGGCCGGACAGGTGGAGAAGGGTCGACTTGCCGGATCCGGAGCTGCCAACCACGGCCAGGGCCTCTCCCTTGTCGATCGACAGGGTAATCCCCCGGATGGCGGGAAGCTCCTCTCCGGAAACAACGTAGATTTTTGTGACGGCATCGAGCCGGACCGAAAGTCCGGGGCGATCGTCTTCTTGCACGAAATCCTACCGGGCCTTTTTGACGAGTTGGCTTTTTTTCGATCCGTAAAGGGCAATGGCATCCTCGATCGACTTTTTGGCGGCAGTGTTTCCTTCGACATCGCTCACCAAAACCTGCTTGTTCTCAAGTGTCTTGTAATCCTTGAGGAACTGCGTGAGCTCCCGGATCCTGTGAGGGATGAGGTCTTCAATGTGGCGGAACTGTCCCCATTCGGGATCCTTGACCATGACGGCCACGATCTTGTCGTCCTTTTCTCCCCCGTCCTCCATATGGATGATACCCACGGGTCTCACCAGAACGATGGCATTCGACTGGAGGGGTTCTCCGGAAAAGACAAAGACATCGAGAGGATCGTTGTCCTCACAGTAAGTCTGGGGGATCAGGCCGTAATTGGTGGGGTAGTAGACGGCACTGTGAAGGATCCGGTCGACCCGCATGAGTCCCGTTTCCTTGTCCAGTTCGTACTTGACCCGGCTCCTGGCGGGAATTTCTATCAGGACCTGAATCTCGTGGGGGGCATTGCTGCCCAGGGAAAGATCGTGCCAGGGGTTGAACATTTATGCCTCCGTTTCCGGTACGGGTTTTTCTCCTTATGATTCCACCCGGAAGAGTATAGCAGTTTTTGGATTTGTCGTCCCGCAGGGATGCGTGGCGGGGCATTTCGGATTCTTGTCTTCGGGGAACTCCTGCTGTAGGATCAATTGACATGGTCCTGTTTGAGAGGCCTTCATCATCTTCGGGAGGACTCCTCCAAATCTGTCCCCTGATTGCACCGCTCGTCACCAATGCCAAGGGAAGGAAATTCCAATGATAGAAGCCCATGGGTATGCCGCAAAGACTGCCAAAAGCCGCCTTGAGCCCTTTTCCTTCGAAAGGAGAGATCCGGGCCCGAAGGATGTGGTCATCAAAATCCTTTACACAGGGATCTGCCATTCGGATATCCATCAGGTCAGGGACGAATGGGGAGGGGCCCGGTTTCCGATGGTCCCCGGCCACGAAATTGCGGGAAAGGTTGTCGCAAAAGGTGCTGGGGTCACGCGGTTCTCTGTGGGGGATCTGGCCGGGGTCGGATGCATGGTCGACTCCTGCCGGGTGTGTCCCTCCTGCCAGGAGGGTGAAGAACAATTCTGCGATTCCGGACCTGTCTGGACCTACAATTCCATTGAAAGAGACGGAAAGACCCCGACCTATGGAGGGTATTCGAACCTGATCGTCGTATCAGAAGACTTTGTCCTGAGACTACCTGACAATCTGCCGCTTTCTCATGTGGCCCCCCTTCTTTGTGCCGGGATCACCACCTACTCTCCCCTCCGGCGATTCCGCGTCAGGGAGGGGATGGAGGTCGGCGTTGTCGGTCTCGGTGGTCTCGGACACATGGCGATCAAGTTTGCCAGGGCCATGGGAGCCCGCGTCACGGTTTTCAGTACCTCCCCTTCCAAGGAGTCGGACGCCAGGAAGCTGGGGGCGCATGACTTCATCCTGACGAAAAAGGACGGCTGGGGGACTTCCGTGGCAAACCGCTTCGATCTAATGGTGGACGCCGTTTCGGCGGACCATGACCTCGCCCCCTATCTGGGCGCACTCCGAAAGGACGGGTCAGTTGTCCTTCTGGGGGTCCCCGAGAAACCCCTGGCGATTCACTCCTTTCTTCTGATTTCCCGCCGGCGGAATCTGACGGCCTCCCTGATCGGAGGGATCCGGGAAACACAGGAGATGCTCGATTATTGCGGACAAAAGGATATCGTGTCCGACATCGAAATGATTCCGATACAGAAGGTCAACGAGGCCTATGAACGGACCCTCAGGGGAGATGTCAAGTACCGGTTTGTCATCGATATGGCCACCTTGGACACCTGATAGAAAGGAGAGATGTTGATGGCAGAATGGGCTGATCGCGGGTTCGCTTACCGGTCCTCCCCTGAAGGGCCAGGGAAGTTTCCTGGAATCATCGTCATCATGGAAGCCTTCGGGGTCAACGAACATTTTCGAAAGTTGACGGAAAGATTTTCCTCCTGGGGCATGGTGGCAGTCACCCCCGACCTTTACCATCGCCTTCCCCGGGATCGCCGGGTTGTCGCTTACGGGGATCGGGAAACAGCCATGAACAACCTCTCCCGGATGAAGGATGGGGAGGCGAGAGAAGATATATCAAGAGCCCTCACTCTTTTGAAGGAAGATCCCCGGGTCGATTCCGGGAGAATCGCCGTAGTCGGGTTCTGCATGGGCGGTCGCCTGTCCTTTCTTTCTTCGGAATGGTTCGGAAACGAGATCCATTGCGCCATTTCCTTTTACGGGGGAGGCATCGGGGCGCCGAAAGGGTATTTCCCCGGCCATACGGAGGTTCCCCTTGCGGGAGTGGGAAAGATTGCGGCAAACCTTCTTCTCCTTTATGGTGAAAAAGATTCCTTCATTCCGGAAGAAGAAAGAAATACCGTCTCTGCCGTTCTCGAGAAGGCCGGGAAAAAATTTCGGATGATCACTTATCCGGGGGCGGAACACGGTTTCTTCTGTGAGGACCGGCCTTCTTACCACCCGGAGTCGGCTAGGTCCGCTGAAAAAGAAATGAAGTCCTTCCTTTCAGCCTGTCTCGGCCTCAGGGTGTCATGAAACGGGAATCTGTCCGATAAGATGGTAGAAGGGTGTACTCCTGATGGGGAAGGACGTCTGCCGGAAATTACAGTTCGAGAGGATTCAAGTCGATGGCTGAAAACATTCTGTCCCAGGATGAGGTCAACGCCCTGCTCCGGGGGATTGTTGAAGGCGATATCGAGACCCAGAAGCCCGAGGTTCAGGAGGAACCGGGGAAAAAAACTCGGGAATACAACCTGGCAAGCCAGGAACGGGTTATTCGTGGGAGAATGCCGACCCTCGAGATTGTCAACGAAAGGTTTGCCCGCTTTTTTCAGGTGACCCTCTCCTCGACCCTCAGAAAGGCCGTCGAATTTTCCCCTGTCTCCACCGAAATGATCAAGTTCGGCGAGTTCATCAAAAAGGTTGCGCTTCCTTCCAATATCAACATTCTCCGTCTCGAGCCCATGAAACGGAATTTCCTTCTGATCATCGATGCCCGCATGGTCTATCTTTTGGTCGACCATCTGTTCGGGGGGGTCGGCCGGGGGCATGTCAAGGTCGAGGGTCGGGATTTCTCTCCTATCGAAAATCGCATTACCCGTAATATCCTGAATCAGGCGATCGGGGATTTCGAAAAGGCCTGGGCTCCAGTCCATCACATCGGGGTGACCTATATCCGCTCCGAAATCAATCCTCAGTTTTCTGCGATCGTCTCCCCGACGGAAATGGTGATCTCCCTGACATATCGCCTCGATATCGATGGACAGGGACGACCCGTCTATATCTGTATTCCCTATTCGACCATCGAACCGATCAAGGAAAAGCTTTATACAGGGTTTCAGAGCGACCAGTATGAAGTCGACCACCGGTGGATTCTCAGGCTCCGGCAGCAGCTCGATAGTGTTCCGGTAAAGATTGTCGCCGAACTCGGAACGGCTCGGGCGCGTCTTTCTGAGATCATGGCCTGGAAACCGGGGGATGTGATCCCGCTTGACCAGTATGTGGACGATCCCATCAATCTCTCGATCGAAAAGGCCCTCCGCTTTCGGGGGAGGCCAGGGGTCTACCGTTCAAACCGGGCTGTCCGCATCGATGAACGGGTTTTTCCTGATCTGACCGATGTCAAAAGAAATGAGGACGAAGAGGCCGGGGGGTAATTTCCCGACTACCAGGAAAAGAAGCGCCGCATGCCATTGAAAACGGGAAGGAATTCCCGGACCGAAAGGGTCACCGTTCCCACGTTTTTTCCTGCCTTCTTGATACCGTGGTCATTCGATCGAAAATCCAAGAGGAAACTCTGAAAGGGGTTTGATTTATGGTGGCGATGGAGGGATTCGAACCCCCGACCGAGTGATTATGATTCACCTGCTCTGCCGACTGAGCTACATCGCCTGGATTGAATGGGGACGGGAACAACCTTGAAATTATAATATATTCCGGATGAGGGAGCAATTCATTTTTGTCCGGTTTGGAGCTAGGCGTGGTCCGTCTTGAGACGACCCTCTCGAGAAAGTCTTGCATGTTCCTTCATGATGCATTTGTCCATGACAACGGCCATGCCTGCGATCTCTCCCATACGAGCCCCTTCCTCACTGACTATCCCTTCCTGAATCCAGATTCTCGGAACTGCCGTGGCCACAGCTTCACGAACGACATCCGGAACATCCACGGCCTTGCGAAAGATCACCACCAGGTCCGGTGTGACAGGCAGGCTCTTGAGGTCGGGGTAACAGGGAACATGGGCGACGGAACTGAGATTGGGATTGACCGGAAGGACCTCGTAACCATGGTCCTTGAGATAGCTTGAGACGGTCAGGCTCGGTCGTCCCAGTTTGTCCGAGATTCCGACAACCGCGATGGTCCGGGTTTCAAGAAGAATGGGTAAGATAAGGTCGTCGGACATGGGATTTCCTTTGGCCCTGATGAGTATCCTCTTCAAAAATGACCGTGATATCATACATGAAAGTGACGTGTTTTAAAAGGTTCCAGGGGAAATTGCCGAATGCGCAAAGGAGCGGATGTGATCTACATGCATGCCGAATCGGTTCCTCTCATGAGACCGGGAGTGCGGGAAATACTGGAAAAGTCTCTCGGGACTCCTGTCCTGGCAACGGCAAGGCACCGGGAAGGACTTCATGCTTTTGAACGGCTCGAAAACTCCCGGAAAGAAATTTCCGAATACCTGGGCTGCGAACCGTCAGAGGTGTGTTTCGTATCCTCAGCCTCCGAGGCCAATACCTGGGCCCTGACCGGGGTCCGTTTCCCCGGAGGGGCTTTCCCGGACCATCTTCTTATCTCTCCCCTCGAACATGTGTCCGTCATCAATGCGGCACAATTTCTCGGGGAACAAAGGGGATGCACGGTGACCTTTCTTCCGCTCGACAAGGCAGGACATGTCGATTGTGAGGCCATGGAAAGAATATGGCCCCGGGGGAGAGTGGTTGTCTCGGTTCAGCGATCCAACCCGGAAACAGGCATTCTGCAGCCGGTTGACAGGATCGGAAGCTTTGTCCGATCGCGTGGTGGCATCTTTCATACCGACTTTGTGGCAGCAGAGGGCTGGGAAGAACCGAACTTCTCAGATCGTCCGATCGATCTTGTCTCTTTGTCGTCGCCCTCCATCGGAGGTCCCGCAGGCATCGGTGTCCTCTACATCCGGAGGGGGACCCGCATGGTCCCCCTGCTCCATGGCGGGGCCCAGGAGGATGGTCGGAGGGGAGGGACGCAACCGGTCTTTCTCGCCGAAGGCTTGGCAGGAGCGGTGAACCATGCCCGCCATCACCTTGAACGGGAAAGGAAACGGCTCGACGAGCTTGATGACCTTCTCGTCCGGAAGATCCGGTCCGAGTTTTCCCATTTGATTTTTGTCGGGGAGAAGAGTCTTCGCAGGCCGGGAATCATCAACCTTCTTCATCCTGGAACCGACGGTCAGGCGCTCCTGTCATTGATGGATCGCGAAAAGATCGTCGTCGGGACGGGGTCAAGCTGTTCGTCACAGTCCCTCAAGGTTTCCCATGTCCTGACGGCGCTGGGGTATTCCTCCCGCGAGGGCCAGGGGTCGGTGGTGCTTTCCCTGGGATGGTGGAATGATCCCTCCGAAATCGATCCCTGGGCCCATGCGCTTGCTAAAGGACTCAGATCGCTGGCGGGACTGGGTGGAGTTCTTCGTCAATGAAGGGAGTCTGAATGGATTCGGTTTCAATTGTCGGTGGAACTGGGTTTGTGGGGCGCTATCTGATTTCCGCCCTGAAATCGGGAAATCCCTCAAGGGAGATCCGGCTCCTCTCCCGAAATCCTCCACGGGAGAAGATCGAGGGGGTGGTCTGGAGAAAGGCCGATGTGACCCGTCCCGAATCTCTCGGGAATACGATGGAGGGATCTTCGTCAATCTATTACCTTCCGGGGATCCTGGCGGAGACGAAAGAGCAGAAATACGAGGATGTCCATTATAACGGGGTGATCGCGGTCCTCAGGGCTCTCTCGAAAAGTGCCTCTCCTGGAAGATTTGTTCATGTCAGCGCGATCGGGGCAGGGGCTAATGCCCCAAGTGCCTACCACAGGACCAAGAAAAAGGCTGAGGAGGCAGTGGCCGCCTCAGGGATCCCGTTTACAATCGTCCGCCCGTCCCTGGTCTTTGGCCAGGGGGACCGTTCGATCAACCAGTTTCTGGCCTTTGGACGTTCCCTCCATCTTCTTCCCATGATCGGTCCGGGTACGGCGAGGATCCAGCCGGTCTTTGCCGGTGACCTTGCGAAGGTTCTGGAAAAGATCCCTGATCATCCCGAGATGGCGGGCCGGGTGATCGAGGTGGGGGGGCCCCGTATATATACTTATCGGGAAATGATGGAATCCATCCGAAAAAGTGCCAACCTGAAAGCTTTCATTATTCCCTCCCCGGTCGCGGTAATGATGGCCTCGGCAATCCTTCAGAAACTTCTTCTTCCCAAACCTTTTCTGACCCCGGATGTCATCCGGATGGCCCTTGCCGACAATGTCGCACAAAGGAATTCGCCTGTGGCCGACTTCGGAATGAATCTTGTCTCTCTTGAATCCTGGCTTGAGTCGGAGGCGGTCTGATGGAGAGGCTTCCTGTGGTCTTTGTCTCCCATGGGGCACCCCTCTCCCTTGAGGATTCCCCATGGGTAGAAAATCTCCGACAATGGGGAAAAAGCCTGGGCGAGGTTCGCTCCATTTTGGTCCTTTCGGCACACTGGGTGACAAAGGACCTCAGGATGGGTCCACTCAGGCCGGTTCCCCTGATCTATGATTTCTGGGGTTTCCCCGACCGTTTCTACCGGATGACCTATGGATCCCCAACAGCCCCTGAGCTTGGAGACAGGATCTCTACCCTCATCGGAGCAGGAAAGGTTCTTCCCGACCCTGCCCGGGGTCTTGACCACGGGATGTGGGTCCCTTTAAGCGGAATGTTTCCCGAGGGCAAGATCCCCGTCCTGGGATTGTCCCTTCCTGATCTTTCCCCGCTGGTGCTGTATCAGCTGGGAAAGCTGCTGGCTCCCCTGAGGCAGGAGGGAGTTCTTCTGCTTGCCAGCGGAGGGATGACCCATAACCTTTCGGAACTTGATCCCGACCGGCTCTCCGCCCCCGTCCCCTGGGCGTCAGAATTCGACCAGTGGATGGCGAAAGCTCTTGTGGAAAAAGATTTAGAGGCGCTCTGTTCGTTTGTGTCCCGAGCCCCACAGGCCCATCGGGCACACCCCTCCACCGAACATCTGGCCCCCCTCTTTGTGGCTCTGGGAGCAGCGGAGGGATACGTTCGGGCCTCATTTCCTGTGACGGGTTTCCAATGGGGAAGTCTGTCCCTTCGTTCGGTCCAGTTCGATGGCTGAAAGACTTGCCTTGATGCAGGTTGGGGAATCGGATAGAATAAGGCATTCTGACAATCGTCGGGTGAGAAGTCTGTGGTTCTATAATCGGACGGAAAGGAAAATTCATGAGTGTTGATAAAAAAATCACAATCCGAGCCTATCTCAAGCCCTCCTGTGGGTGGAGTCGTGGGGTACGTGCGGTTTTTGCAAAATATCAGCTGCCCTTTGAGGACATCAATATCATTGCCAATATGGATGCTTATGGGGAAATGGTCCGGAAATCGGGTCAGCGTCTGTCTCCCTGCGTGGAAATTGAAGGTGAGATGCTGGCCGATGTCAGTGGAGAAGAAGTTGAGTCCTATCTTCTCTCCAAGGGCTTGGTTTCGCCAGTGGCTTCAGCAGACGACACTCCGCTGGACCGGGGATGCCATGACGGAGAGCCTGTCGAAATGGGGTCGTGGAAGGGGAGCAGGGGGAGCTGATCGTCTCCCCCTGAGTTCATTAACAAGGGCGAAAGGTTTAAATGATGAGTGACGCAAAGGTAGAGACGATTGTTGGAGCTGAGACTGTTTCGGGATCCCACGTGGCATGGTGGCAGGTCATTGCGGTGCTTGGATTTTTCTTGTGGATTCCCGTGACCCTGTATCTTCTGCTTTTCGCCCCGCTGCCGATGGTTCATGACATGGTCCATCCGGTCCGACATGCCTTCAGCTTTGTGATGTGCCACTACAAGTCATTCAAAAATTGAAAACGGTGGTTCCTGCAAAGAGAACCACCGTTTTTTGTGATTTATCGCGCCCGTAGCTCAGTCGGATAGAGCAACAGCCTTCTAAGCTGTGGGCCGCTGGTTCGATTCCAGCCGGGCGCACCATCCTCGACAATCGCGTTCGAAAGTCCAATCTCCTAGGCTTTGCCAGCCTTCATGGCTTCTGGTACCTCGATCAGCTTGCCTGATTTGACATCGTAATAAAATCCGAAGATCGGAATTCGGGAAGGGACAAGAGGGGACCTCCGGATCCTCTGAACATCTTCCACGACGGATCGCTCCAGGTCCTTGAAGCTCAGGAAATTCACATACGAGGCCTCTTGGGACCCCGGTCCCTTCCCATGATCCTCCCATCCCTTAGCCCCTATGGTGGCGGTTTCCAGACTTTTTCCAAGCAGATTTCGCATGGTGGAATCGTCAAAGAGCATCATGCCGCAATCTGAATGGTGGATGACAAACCATTCTTTCGTTCCAAGGAGTTTATAGGAGATGACAAGGCTACGGATTGCATCATCACTGGCCCGGCCTCCGGCGTTTCGGATGACATGGGCATCGCCTTCCGAAAGCCCTGCCATCTTCGCCGGATCGATTCTCGCATCCATGCAAGTCAAAATGGCGAAGTGACGACCAGGGGGAAGGGGAAGGTCTCCTTTTTTCCCAAAGTTTTGGGAATAGGTTTTGTTTGCGGACAGGACTTCCTCAAGTATTTTGCTCATAGGTCCTCCAAATGGTTGGATTTCCTGATTTTCAGAAAATCTCTGGAAACAGGGTCCTGTGACAAAATCGTCCTAAGCTTACATCCTTGGACCTATCGAGTCTATGAAGCGCAAAACTTTTACCTTATCTGATTGTGTCTCGCGGCACGGGCTGAAATTATTGACTACAATTTGAGTGCGAACTATAGTTAAAACATCTGTGTGACGTAACCCGAGTGTGATTTGAGCTTCCAGATATTTCTGGATATTTGCTTGACGGAAATGGAGAAAGGAGTCTCAGATGGGTAAAAACAAGAAACTTCGCATTCTCTTTGTGCAACCCACTTTGATGCGGTTGTCCGGTACCCCTGTCCAATCCAAGAAAAGGCTGATCATGACGATGGTGACGGCCTACCTGGCAGGATTGACCCCGGAAACCGATCAGGTGACCGTCGTGGATGACAAGGTCCAGAAAGTCCCCTTTGACGGAGACTTTGATCTGGTGGCAATCACAACGACAACGGGGTCCGCCCAGAGGGCCTATGAAATTTCAAAGAAATTCCGGGACAGGAAGATTCCTGTCGTGATGGGGGGATTTCATGCCACGCTTCATCCCGCTGACACCCTGGTCCATGCCGACAGTGTTGTTGTAGGGGAAGCAGAGCATGTCTGGCAGCCCCTCCTGGAAGATCTGCGTGCAGGAAAGCTCAAATCGATCTACAAGGGGGACCAGCCCTGCGACATGAAGTCCCTCCCCCGACCTCGTTACGAATTGCTCGACATGTCTCGCTACCGGATTCACATGATGCCGATCCAGGCCACCCGTGGTTGCAATTACCATTGCGATTTTTGCGAGGTGCCGGTGGTCTATGACGGAGCTTACCGGATGAGGCCAATCGAGGATATCGTTGAGGAGATTGCGACCCAGAAACGGGTCATGGGAATCAACCAGTTCCAGTTCATCGACGACCAACTGACGGGAAAACATACCTTTGCCCGTGAACTCTTCAAGGCCCTGAAGCCGCTCGAGATCAAGTGGAGCTGTTTGTGGACCCTTAATACGAATCATGACGAAGAGCTTCTGGACCTGGCGATCGATGCCGGATGTATCCATGTCAACATCGGGATGGAAAGCATCAATCAGGAAAACCTGAATGCCATCCACAAGAAACAGAATCATGTGAAAGACTACATAGATCTTTTGAAGGCAATGGAAAAAAGGGGCCTTTTTTATTCCCTGAACCTGATGTTCGGACTCGATCATGATACAAAGGACGTCTTTCCGGCGACCCTTGAGTTCCTTGAAAAAGTTCGGGCTCCTCTGGCCTTTTTCAGTATTGTTTCCCCTCGAGAAGGAACGCCTCTTCGAGAACGGCTCAATTTGGAGAATCGCGTTGTGGATCCGACGGCTGATCAGTACTCCTCTGGCCATGTCTGCATGTTCATTCCCAAAAACATGACGAAGGAGGATGTAGAAAAGGGGATTGATTGGGTCCAGCGATCCTTTTATTCCCCCCGCTCGATCATGAAGCGGCTTGTCTTCCCAAAGAGCCCCTATACCTTTCACAGAGACGGGCTTCCTTCAAATCTGTTCTTCAATTATGTTTCCCGAAAGGGGATCGACACCGTCGAATATTACTGAGGTTTTCCCTGTCAACAAAAAAGGCAACCTTTGACGAGGTTGCCTTTTTTGTTTCGTCATCTTTTTCCGCCGTCTCAGGGTATGAGGGGAGGTACGGTCTTTAAAGGTCAGACGCCGGTACGAATCCGGCTCCTGTTCAAATACCAAAAGAGGACAAGAAGGCCCACCAGAACGAAGGCTCCAATTCCTGAGAGAGCTCCGATCGAAGACTTGATTCCGTAGGTGGGGGTTCTGGCCGGATTGTAGATAACAAAAAGCATGGCATAGACCGTATAGGCGGTAGAAATGGAAAAAACAAAGGAAAGAAGTGTGACCCATCCCAGCCTTTTGTGAACGAGGGGGTTCTTTTTGAGGACCCGTTGGCCGTTGGCCACCTCTGTCGACATAAAGCCGTTGAAGACGACCACGCCTGTAAGAATCAAGGCTGCAGTTGAAACGAGAGAGTGGAAAATGATGATGGGGTAGTAGACCATATATTTGACCATCTGGGGACCGCCAAAACCGATAATACCCACGATATACTGCTGGGCCAGATACATGAGAAACCACCCGGCGACCAGGATGGTGGAAAGGAGCATGGAATTGTGGTGGGCTGTTCCCCGGTGTTTGCGGCCGAGATAGGCTCCGAAGAAGAGGCAGGAAAAAACGATGGTTTCACTGGTGATCGTAAGGTCCCACCAGAAGTCAGCCTTTGTTCCAAGAAATCCATGCATGATCTAGCCGTTTCCCGTGTTTGACGTCGATTCGTCTCCGCTTTCGAGAGCCTTGCATACAAAATACCAAAGCCCGAAAGGAACAATTCCCGCAAAAAGGAAAACCATGAAAAAAAGGGCCCCGAAACCGAGAAAAACCTTGGATGGATTGCTTCCAACGGCGTGAAAGAAAGCCGATAGAAAACGTCCCCCCAAAAAATTCGGAACCATGAAGGTATATCCGAACCCCCAGAAGCCAAAAACTGATGTCAGCAGGGGATGCCGTTTTGCAAGGCCCAAAAGTGAACCATCTTTTTTGGCCATTAAGCGTTATCCCTCGTCAACGGGACTGTTCATATCCAATCTGTCCCTCTCTAAGAAGAGTAAGGGAGACGGGGGCTGAAGGCAAGTGTCAGGCTGTCCGTTTTTCAAGGGCCTGGAGACGACCGATTTCTTCGAGCAGCTCCTGGACCTGTTCAGGTGGAAGCGAGCGGCGCCTCAAGGTGGCCTGGACTCTTCTCTTGTCGATCGTTTGTCCCCAGATTCCGAGGATTGTCCGACTGCCGTGACACTGAATCTTGCGGACGAGTTCGTCGGCATCCCCGTTTTTCCATTCCAGGATTATCGAATTTCCGGTTGTCCGGATGGCCTTGAGAGAACGGGGAGCGAGAAGGAGGCACTGGTTGAAGATGGAGGTAAATCCTGAAAAAAGGACAAGCCAGAAAGCTCCGAAAAAGAGATAAAACCAGAGAGTGGAGGTCTGGTGGTGGGCAATGTAGCCAAAGGAGAGAATGCCGGAGAGCACGAGAGCTGAGCCATGAAAGAGACCGCTTGTCAGCGCGCCCTTTGTGTCCGGGATGAGGGAATACCGTTTGTCTACCATGGGTGCAGAAAATAGCATATAATCGGACAACATTCAATCGGGGAGGAGTCATGATCGTCTGGAAAGGGCGCAGGATCGGAGTGGATCTCATGAATGTTCCGGGGGAACGGACAACCCGCTCTTTCGAAATTGTCCGGTTTGGCCAGGGTGTCGCCATCCTTCCCATTCTTGATGACGGAAGAATTGTTCTTATACGCCAGTACCGTCCGGCTGTGGAGGACTCCATTCTTGAGATCCCTGCCGGAAAAGTTGAGGAAGGGGAAGATATTCTGTCCGCCGCTGAAAGAGAGCTCCATGAGGAAGCCGGGATTTCGGGGGCGGTCCTTCAGAGGATGACGTCGATCTGGACGACCCCCGGTTTCTGTGACGAAGTCATACACCTTGTTCTGGCCCGAGGGGGAACCCTTGGCAAGGCCCAGCCAGAAGAGGACGAGTGGATAGACCCTCCGATTTTTTATTCCGGAAAAGATATCGCCCATCTGGTCAGGACGGGGGCGATCCGCGATTCCAAAACCCTTGTGGCGCTGGGATGGGCGGGAATCTTTCAGGAAGATTCCCGGATTCCGGACTGAATGCCTGATCGATTTGGGTTTATCGGAGACGAATGATATGATGAATGTTCCGGGTCGATTTAAGGTGGCAAAGGGGGCCATTTTCTGGAGTGCCTCTTCGTGCCTTGAGGCCGGACCTTGCGGAAGTTGCGAGGAGCTTTGTCCGACCGGTGTTCTTGATCTGGGACTTTTTGAGAGAGACCTCCTGTCGACGGAAGCCCCCGTCTGTATCCGATGCAGGCTTTGTCTTTTAACCTGTCCAACCGGAGCCTTGGCATTTTCTCCGGAGGGTAGCGTCCCCGGTTAGCAACAGTGTGAAAACCGGGGGGTTCGTACAGCGCGAGTACCGGAGTTCTGCGGATATGTCTAATCCAAATCCCTCATTTCTCCCTGTCCTGTCATCCTGGGCTGATTCTGAGTCCTCCGGAGTCTCTCCGGCCCTCGACCTGCCAAAGGGCTCCCTGTCAGCCCTGGGTCCTGCCATCATTCTGGACTCTCTTGAGGAAGGTGTTGTGGCCATAGGGCTGGACAAGAAAATCCTCTACATGAACCGGGCCGCAAGAGAAATTCTGGGCATTCCGGAAGGGGATTTTTCCGGTATGGATTGCCAGAAGGCCATGCGGACGTCCGTTTGCAGCGCACGGTGTCTTCTGGAAAAAACCCTCGAAACGGGAGAGCCCTTCCGAAACTATGAAATTACGCTCACCGACCACCACCGTCGCACCCGCCTCGTGAGAGTCAACACGGCTCTACTTAGGGACGCAGAGGACCATGTCGTCGGCGGTGTGGAGATCTTCCACGATGTCACACAGATCGCCGAACTCCGGAACGAACTGAAAGGCCGATACTCCTTTGGCCGGATCATCGGCCAGAGTGAAAGAATGAAAGAGCTTTTTGATCTTTTGCCGGTTGTGGCCCAGAGCAAGTCGACGGTCCTGATCGAAGGCGAAAGCGGAACCGGCAAGGAGCTGGTCGCCCATGCCATCCATGAAAACAGCCCCCGGAAAGAGGGGCCTTTCATCAAGGTCAATTGTGCGGCCTTGTCAGAAGGGGTCCTCGAGTCGGAGCTCTTTGGCCATGTGCGTGGCGCTTTTACAGGGGCAGTGTCGAGCAAGCCGGGTCGATTTGAGATGGCTTCGGGTGGGACCCTCTTCCTCGACGAAATCGGGGAAATTTCGGCGGCGATGCAGGTCAAACTCCTGAGGGTTCTTCAGGAGGAGGAATTCGAGCGTGTCGGGGGAACGAAAACGCTGAAGGTTGATGTCCGGGTCATTGCAGCCACAAACCGGGATCTGAAGAAGGCGATCGAAGCGGGGGAGTTCCGGAAAGATCTTTATTACAGGCTCAGGGTTGTCCCCCTTTTCCTGCCTCCTCTCAGGGAGAGACGGGAGGATATCCCGGTTCTGGTGTCGGCCTTCCTGGCGCGCTACAATGCCGAATTCGGGAAAAACATCGAAGGCCTGACCCAGCCTGCCCTGGATGTGCTTCTCAACCACACCTACCCGGGAAATATCCGGGAGCTACAGAATATCATGGAGCATGCCGTGCTTCTGGCGGCGGGACGCATGATCGATATCAAGGATCTTCCACGGGATCTTTGGACTCCGACCGGAGAACGCCCTTTCCTTGACTCGGCCCTCTCGCTTCCCCAACCTCTCAAGAATGTGGAAGATGCCCTGATTCAGAAAGCGATGGAGCGGACGAACGGAAATATGTCCGAGGCGGCGCGTCTTCTCGGCATAGGCCGATCGACCCTTTGGAGACGATTGCGGGAAAAGGGAGGAGCTCCATGATCATATCCACAACGTCAGGAGAATTCCGGTCGCTGATCTCCACCCATAGGCTTGTCCCTGTGGCGGGCGAAGCCCTGTCGGACTTTCTGACTCCACCGGGAATCTATGCGGCCCTTCCCTCGGCCGAGCCGCGTTTTCTCCTGGAGAGCGCGACAGGGGGAGACCGTTGGGGACGCTATTCTTTTGTCGGATCAGGAATGCAGTTTTCCTTCAAGGGGACGCTGAAGGAAGGATTGACGGTCGGGAAGTACCGGGATGGACAATTGGCATTTTCGGTCCGACATGAAGGGGATCTCCTCGATAGTTTTTCCAGGGCAATGGCCGACCTGAATGCCTTTGTCGACAGCAGATTCCCGGTCTTTGCCCAAGGGGTGGTGGGATATTTCTCTTACGACATGGTCCGGAGTTTCGAGGAACTCCCGGAAACTCTTCCCCGGGCGGACGATTTCCCTGATCTCGACTTTGTCGTTCCAGAAATTATGGTCATTCTGGATCATGCCCTTCAGAAAATTCGGATCATGACCTGGGTAGATCGTCAGGACGGCGATCCCGTGAAATTGTATGACGAAGCCGTGGTGCGGCTTCAGACCTTCTGGGAATCTCTTTTCCTCTCCCGTCCCCTCCGCAAGCCGACCATGTCTGAACGGGACGGACCGTTCTCGGTCAAGGAGGTGACGGATTCTGAAAGCTTCAAGGGGGCGGTGGAAAGGGCCAAGGAGCATATCAGGGCCGGAGACATCTTCCAGGTTGTTCTCTCACGCCGTTTTGAATTCCCCTGGGAGGGGTCCCCGTTGACCCTGTACCGGGTGCTTCGCTCAATCAACCCTTCCCCTTATCTCTATCTGATTGAAAACGGACCTTTTGCCCTCGTCGGATCTTCTCCCGAGCTCTTTGTCAGGGTGACAGGAAAAATCGTGGATCTGAGACCCATTGCAGGAACTGTCCGCCGTTCGGGAGATCCTCTGGAAGACGAAAGACGCTCGGAACGCCTTCTTGCCGATCCGAAGGAAAGAGCGGAACACGTCATGCTCGTCGATCTGGGACGAAACGATGTGGGGCGCATTGCGGAAAAAGGAGGTGTCCGGGTCAGAGAAATGATGGTCCTTGAACACTATTCCCATGTCATTCATATCGTGAGCCATGTGACCGGTGTCCTGGCTGAAGGAAAGACGGGCTATGATGTCATCCGGGCGGCCCATCCGGCCGGAACTCTTTCTGGGGCTCCCAAGATCCGTGCCATGGAAATTATCGAGGATTTGGAGCCGATTCGCCGTGGGCCCTATGCCGGGTGCGTGGGGGTGGTCTCCTTTTCGGGAGATGTGGATCTGGCGATCGCGATACGTTCCGTTTTCATTTCGGGCTCCCGGGGATTTTTTCAGGCTGGCGCCGGAATCGTGGCCGACAGCGATCCCGAGCGGGAGAATCAGGAAATCCTGGCCAAGGCCCAGGCCATGGTCCGGGCCCTGGAGATCACCCACGGGAGCGAGGGACCATGGCTTTTTTGATGATCGACAACTATGACT
>JAKAWK010000138.1 GCA_021827365.1 Nitrospirota bacterium | reverse complement strand
GGGAAAACCTGCGGACCAATGCCGAGGCGGGGCGCCAGGCGCGCCTCCTGGCCGAACAACTCGAATCCGGCCGGCGGATCCTGGAAGGCAAGAGCACCGCAGTTGGCCTCCGGGCCGGAACGACGGTCAAGGTTTCCCGGCATGGACGCGAGGGAATGAACGGGGACTTCTTCGTGACCCGCCTCCGGTGCGAGGGGAGCCAGCCGATGGCCAGTCTCGCCTCCATGGTGGGGGGGGGAGGAGGGGAGGCGGGAGGCCCGGCCCGCTTCCAGGCCGCCTTCGAGGGGATCCCCGCGAATGTTCCCTTCCGGCCCCAACGACGGACCCCCTGGCCCCGGATCCCCGGCGTGGTCCAGGCGATCGTCGAGGCGGAGGGGTCGGGAAAATTTGCCGAGCTGAACGAGTACGGGGAGTACAAGGTGCGGTTCCCTTTCGCGCTTTCGAAGCGGAAGAGCCAGAAGGGCTCGGGGTGGGTCAGGCTGGCCACCCCCTTGGCCGGATCAGACAACGGGATGCATTTTCCCCTTCACAAGGAAACCGAGGTCCTGGTGGCCTTTTTGGGGGGAGATCCCGACCAGCCGGTCATCGTGGGGGCCCTGCACAATTCGGAGGGCCGGAACCTGATCTCGAACCGGAACCCGGAAAAGAACATGATCCGCTCGGCGGGAGGGCACTTCATCCTGTTGAATGACGCGAATCTCTGAAGGTTCGGGGCGACACGAGACTGTTCCAGATGAAACTCATTCTTTAAGGAGGGTGGATCATGGCCACCGATTCGGAAATTACGGGAAGTGGAACGACAGGGGGGATCGTCATCTACTCTGTCGGCGGTCTTCTGATGTCTGCCGCCGTTCCCCTGCCAACCCAAGCCGAGACCACCGGCAATATCCGCCTCGAGGGTTCCGGCCATATCAATATGCTGGCGGGGAACCCCGCGACCCAGTCCATCGGGACAAACGACATCAATCTCAACGCAGAAGGAGACGTCAACGTCTATGGCCTGAACTTCAACAACAACACGGCCGGGGCCAGCACCATCAGTACCGTGGGCAATTCGACGATCACCACCAATGGAAATACGACCATCACGACGGTCGGGAACACCGTTTCGACGACGAACGGCGATACCACGGCCACGACTTGGGGAAGCCTGGCCACGATCGTCGGCGGGGGCGTGGAAAACGTCTTTATCGGAAACACGGTGAACTTGGTGCTGGGGGCTCAGGAAAACATCAACGTAGTCGAATTGCTGAACCTCTGCCTGGGGGTCCAGGAAAACATCAACCTTGTCGAATTAATGAACCTGATCCTCGGGTTTCAGCAGAACATCAGTTTTGGAGTGGTAAGTAACGTGGGGCCCACCACTTCCAAGGATGTCGGGGCTGAACTGAAGACTGTGGGGAGCAAGATTGAAGCGGCGGGAACCCATATCAAGACGGCGGCGACCTCCCTCTACAACCACGCCATGACCATCTTCACCTGAGGCCGATCCTCCATGGGACTTCGCGTCATCAAACCCCTCCTTCTCGGATTCCTCTGCCGGACCTACAGGCGGCAGGGGGATCGCCTGGCCCTCACGGGCCTCGTGGGCTTTTCCTTTTCCGACCCCGAGGTCCCTCTCTCCGAGCAGGCGATGTGGCAGAGCATCGGTCCCCTCTTGCCCAAGGACGGGGTCTGGGACGAGGGGATCCCCAAGGATCGTGGAGAGGTCCTGTTCGTCGCCCGGTGCCACGGACCGGGAGGCCGGGCCGTTCTCTCCCGGCGGGTGGTCGTCCAGGTCGGTCCGGTGGCCAAGGCCCTCGACGTCACCGGGGACCGGGTCTTCGTCCGGGAGCGGGGGATCCTTCGCAGGAGCGA
The DNA here is from genome assembly GCA_021827365.1 of Nitrospirota bacterium. Classification (GTDB taxonomy): domain Bacteria; phylum Nitrospirota; class Leptospirillia; order Leptospirillales; family Leptospirillaceae; genus UBA4572. Next base: position 1,989 of record JAKAWK010000138.1, on the reverse strand, counting down.
TCCGGTGCCCTTTACCTCTCTCGAGATCGACTGGACCCGCGCCTACGGGGGGCCGGGTTACGCCGCCAATCCCGTGGGAAAGGGCTATCCGGGGGACTCCCCGGAGGATCCTCTTCCGCTTCCCAACATCGAGAATCCCGCCTTCCCCCTTCTCTCTCCGGACGAACGACCGGCCCCTGCCGGCCTTGGGGCGCAAGGGCTCCTATGGAGTGGCCGGTCGGCCCGCATCGGCCGGTACCGTCCCGACGAGATCGGCAAGGAGCCGCCGCCCCTTCCGGAGAATTCCGACTGGACACTTTACAACCAGGCCCTCCCCGACCAGTGGCTGCCGGGAGCCTTCGAGGGAGGAGAGCCCTATCGTCTCGAGGGGCTCCACCCGGACAAAGACATCCAGGAGGGGCGCCTTCCCCGGATCCGCCTGCGAAGCGTCGTGACGATGAAGGACGGGAGTGTCGTCGAGGTTCCCCTCTCGCCCGAGACCCTCTGGCTCTTCCCCGATCTCGAGATCGGCGTGATGATCCATCGCGGATCGCTTCCGGTGGCCTCGGACGACGCCTCCGAGGTCGACTCGGTCCTCCTGGCCGCCCTTGACCCGGGAGAGGAGCGCCCCCTCTCCCACTACCTGTCGGTCCGGGACCGGAGGGCCAATCGGGACCCCGGGGACCGATCCCGCTTTTCCGATGCGCCGCTCCTTCCCGACCGTCTTGCGGACGACCCCCGGGCCCGACTGCTGGACGTCGAATACCATCTCGCCTCGACGCCCTCGACCGCCGGGGAGAAGATCGGGACGATCCTGGAGGCCAAGAAGGAAAAAATCGACCGGACGCTGGCCGGACTCCCTGAGACGGGTCCGGGGGAGTCTTCGGGGGTCCGAGAGGCTCTCGCGGAGAAGAAGGCGAAGGTCCAAAAGACCCTCGACGCGGTGCGGAACGCGCCGCCGAAGTCCCTCCTCGACCTTGTGAAGGAAGGCCAGGAGCGCCAGGCGGCCGTCTCCGACCCCGCCGCCTTTGCCGAGGCGAAGGTTCGGGAGGCGTTGGACCGGATCCCCGCAGATATTCGCGAAAAGGCCAACATCGATCGGGAGAGCCTTTTTCAGGGGATCATGCGAAAATCCGAGGCCCCGCCCAAGCCCCAGGGACCGCCGGGAGCGGACCGCCTTGCGGCCCTCCGGTTGAAGATCCAGGAGCTCATGGCGGGGACCGAGGCCCGGACGCCGGAAGGGATTCCTCCGGAAAAGAGGCGGGAGTTCGAGGAGACCCTGTCCCGGATCGATCGAGGCCGGGAAAAATTGGAGAGCTCCGGGATCGGGGGAACGCTGTCGGACTCCATGGTGCGGACCCTCCACAACTTCCGGCCTCCCGACTCCGATCCGGAGCGGGCCAGGGCCGGGCGGGAGAGGGTGACCGAGGGACTCCGGGGAACCCGGAGCTTCCGGAACGGGACCTTCCGGGGTGCCGACCTCTCTGGACTCGATCTCTCCGGATGCGATTTTTCGGAGTGCGACCTGATCGGGGCCGACCTCTCCGGCTCGAACCTCTCCGGCGCCCGGTTCGCCGGCGCCTGGATGGCCCACGCCCGTCTTTCCGGCGCCCAGGTGGAGCGGACCGATTTCTCCGGGGCCGGTCTGGGCTGCGCCGACCTCGCCGGAGTCCGGGGAACGGGGCCCAACTTCGAAAAGGCCGTCCTGTCGGGGGCCGTCTTCTCCGGCGGCGTCCTGTTCGAAGGGCAGTTTTCCGGGGCCGAACTCTTTGCCGCCCGGTTCGACCGGGCCAGCCTCCGGAAATCCGCCTTTGCCGGATCGAAGTTCATGCGGGCAGGGCGGCTTCCCTTTCCGTCTCCGGCGGCCGGTGACGACTCCGGGGAGCGGCTCCTTTTCCGGGAGACGGACTTTTCCGGCTCCGACTTCACCAAGGCCCTCTTCCTGAAGGCCGATTTCGAGCGGTGCGACTTTTCGGGGGCCGTCCTTTCCGGCGCGACCTTCCTCGAGTG
>JAKAWK010000035.1 GCA_021827365.1 Nitrospirota bacterium | reverse complement strand
CCGGAGGTGGAGGAGGGGGAGGGGACCGGGTCCAGGGCCCGGAAGGCCGCCAATTCCTGGCTCGGACGGTAGCTCCCGGGATCGGCCATCGAATGGCCCCGGTATCGGTAGGTGACGCATTCGAGGAGGACCGGTCCCCCGCCCGAACGAAGGGAGCCCAAGGCCTGGGTGGCGGCCTCGTGGACCGCGAGAACATCCATCCCGTCGACCTGGTGGCCGGGGATATGGTAGGCGGAGGATCGCTTGAAGACTTCCGTCACGGCCGAATGGCGGTGGATCTCGGTTCCGATCTGGTAGCGGTTGTTTTCGCAGACGAAGAGGACGGGCAGGTTCCAGAGGGCGGCCATGTTGAGGGATTCGTGAAAGGTCCCCTGGTTGACCGCTCCGTCTCCGAAAAAGCAGACGACCGCCTCCGGACGGTTTTTCATGGCGAGGGTGTAGGCGATGCCGATGGCGACCGGAAAGGTCTCCCCCACGATGGCATATCCTCCCATGAACCGGTGCTCCCGGCTGAAAAGGTGCATGGACCCGCCCATCCCCCGGCAAAGACCCGTCTCCCGTCCGAAAAGTTCTGCCATGATCTTCTCGGGCGGAATTCCCCGCAGAAGGGCGTGGGCATGTTCGCGATAGGTGGCGACAATGTAGTCACCCGGGCCGGTGGCCCGGATCACTCCGGCCGCCACGGCCTCTTCTCCCGGATAGAGATGGAGAAAGCCGCCGATACGACCCCGGGTGTATTCGCGCGCCGCCCGCTCCTCAAAGGTCCGGGCCAGAATCATGTCCTCGAGGAGGGCCCGGAAAAGGGAGAGGTCCATCAGGTCCCTCCTGACTTGGACGGAAGAAACTCGTCCAGGGCCCGGTTGAGATCGATCAGGTACATGAGAGCCGGGCCTCCGTGCATGATCACGGCCATGAAGCCGGCTTCGGTGATCTCATCCCGGGTTGCCCCCGCCTTGACGGCCGCCTTGACGTGGACCTCAATGCACCAGACACATTGGGCGGCCACGGCAAGCCCCACATTGATAAGCTCCTTTTCCCGGAGCGTGAGGGCCGGTCCCGCCTCGGCCTTGTCCATGAAGGCTAGAAAGGCATTGATTTCGGAAGGATAGCGTTTCTTCAGGTCTTCGATGAGAGCTGCGACTTCATGAAGATGTTCGGACATGGGAATCTCCTTCCAGTGGTTGGAAACAGGAGCTGGGGCCCCGGACCTTCGGGTGGGATCAGGAGGGGACCGGGTCAAACTCAGGGGCGAACCCCCGTCCAGGGGGCCGGATTGTCGATCAGTCCCGCCAGGGTGGCCATGAAGGCCGCAGCCTGGGCTCCGTAGATGGTCCGGTGATCGCATGTAAGCGTCAAAAGGTTCCCTCCGTCTTTTCCGTCTGGTCCTGAGACGGCTAGGATAGCTCCGGCAGAGGCGGGCAGGATGGCATCGAAGCTCACGACGTGCTGGAACATCCCCAGGTTGGAGAGGTAGAAGGTTCCCCCGGAATAGTTCTCGGGGGCCAAGCGACCCTTCAGGGACATTTCCTTCAGGATGCGCCAGTCTTCGGCGATTTCCGGGAGGGGGCGGCCTCCGACATCGCGGAGGACTGGAGTGACCAGGCCGTTTCCGGTGTCGACGGCAATGCCGATGTCGATCCGTTCCCGTTCGTAAATCCCGTCTTTGGACCAGAGGGCATTGATCCGCGGGTGGTGGATGATGGCCAGGGCCGCCGCCCGGCATAAAAGGAGGGTCAGGGAGAGTTTGGCCGGGCCGGTGGCTGCCGAAAGGGTCCGGAAGGAGACCCGGGTGGAGAGATGGAATATGGGGGTCCTGAGGGACTGCTCCATGTTGCGGGCGATGGCGCTCTCCATGGCGGTCGGTGGACGCTTATGGGCCGGAGGGGCGAATGTGAGGTCGGGGGGAGGGGTTCCCAGGGCCCGTTCGAGAACGGCTCGGGCATGGATCAGGCCATCCGAAGCGGGAGGAAGGGAGTCGAGAGGAATTCCCAGATCCCCCGCCAGTCCCCGGGCATAGGGGGATGCCGCCGGAGGAGTTTCGGATTGTCTCCCGGAGACGGCTGGCTTCGTTTCAGAAGGGGCGGGCGGAGGCGGGGCCGCGCCCTCTTCGGGGGCCGGGGCGGCCGGGGGGGGATTGGTGCCCTTTTCCCCCACAGGGGACTCATGTATTGCCCCGGCCTCTTCCCGGCACTCCTCCTTTGTGTCGCAAAGGTAGCCGATTGGACTTCCCACGGGGATATCCGTGCCGGTCGGAGCCAGGGGGCCCGAGAGAAATCCGTCGGAGAAGGCCTCGATGTCCATGACGGCCTTGTCGGATTCCATGACGGCCAGGGACTCTCCCGCCCGGACATGGTCGCCGGGCTGCTTGTTCCAGGCCGCAAGGCGCCCCGTCTTCATCGTATCGGAGAGAACGGGCATGGGAATGGGGGTTTTCACGGAAAACTCCTTTCTCTCGGGGGAATTTTCTCCGGATTGAGCGGTCTATCTTTTTTTGAGGCCCCGATCCTCATCCCGGCCCTTTCCCCGGGATGATTCCGGGGGGGAGTTCCTGACCCTCTTTTGACCACTTTATTTTTATTTGACCTTGAGGAGCCGGGTTCGAAAGGATGGGAAGATAGGGAAAAGGGACGGACCGACAGTCCCGCTTCCAAAAATAATGAAGCCTTAGATCTTAACGGAGCAGGAGTTGAGCCCAGAAGTTTCGAGATCGGACAAAATCCTGTGAGGCCGGCGGCCAGGAAAGGATTCCGAAAGGATGCAGACCGCACGGTCGATCCTTCCGGGGCCGGGGTTCATTGATTCCTCTCTTTCCATGAATACCTCGGGAATACCACAGAGAAATTGCAAGGGAAGAGACAAAAGATCAGATCCTGGGCACCTTCTCATCCTTGATCCTCAGTATACTCCGAGAGGGGGAAGGGTCAATATGATTAGGATCATGCCTCGCTGGCCTCTCTCTTGAGCTTTTTCGTCAAAAAAGGGACAATGAAAGCTTCTCCAACCTCTTGGAGCCTGAAGAAAAAGAAAGTGATCCCTGTACGGCCATAAGGAGAACGACGATGCGAAGCGATATCATGAAAAAAGGGGTCGACCGGGCCCCCAACCGGAGCCTTTTGAAGGCCTGCGGGCTGACCGATGAGGACATGGGCAAACCCTTCGTGGCCGTTGCGAACTCCTATGTGGGGATCGTTCCGGGCCATGTCCATCTGAACCGTCTGGGCGAGATTGCCAGAGAAGAGATCCGGGCGGCCGGGGCCGTCCCCTTCGAATTCAACACCATCGGGGTGGACGACGGAATCGCCATGGGCCACGGAGGCATGCGCTACTCGCTGGCCAGCCGGGAGCTGATCGCTGACGCTATCGAGACCATGGTCATGGCCCATCCCTTTGACGGCATGCTCTGCCTGACCAACTGCGACAAGATCACCCCCGGGATGATGATGGGATCCCTGCGGGTCAACATCCCCACGGTGATGGTCTCCGGCGGTCCCATGGAGGCGGGACGCCTCAAGAGCGGCGAGGTGGTCGACCTCATCTCGGTCTTCGAAGGGGTCGGGGCCCTCAAGGCCGGGAAGATCTCCGAAGAGCGCCTCAAGGAGATCGAGGACGAGGGATGCCCGACCTGCGGTTCCTGCTCCGGAATGTTTACCGCCAATTCGATGAACTGTCTGGCCGAAGTCCTGGGAATCGCCCTTCCCGGAAACGGGACGATCCTTGCCACCGACCCCGCCCGGGAGGAGCTGGTCAGGAAGGCGGCCCGGCGCGCCGTCGAGCTTGCCCGGGAGGGCCGGAACATCCGGGAGTTCGTCAATGCCCGGGCCCTTGCCAATGCCCTGGTCCTGGACATCGCCATGGGAGGCTCCTCCAACACGATCCTCCACGCCATGGCCGTTGCCCACGAGGCGGAGATCCCCTTTTCCATGAAGCGGATTAACGAACTCGCCGACCGTGTTCCCTATATCTGCAAGGTTTCGCCCGCCGGTTCCTATCACATCCAGGATGTGGCGCAGGCCGGGGGCGTGATGGCCATCATGAAGGAGCTGGCCACGATTCCGGGGCTTCTGGATCTCGACGTCGTCTCGGTCTCGGGGAAGACCCTGGGGCAGATGATCGGGGAGGCAGAAATCCGGGACCGGGACGTCATCCGGACGGTGGACCGCGCCTACAGTGCCAAGGGCGGGTTGGCCATTCTTTACGGCTCCCTGGCGCCCGACGGGAGTGTGGTGAAGGTGGGGGCGGTGGATCCCTCCATGCGGCAGTTCGAAGGACCGGCCGTCATTTTCGAATCCCAGGAAGCCGCCTGCGAGGGGATCCTGGGGGGAAAGGTCCGGGCGGGCGATGTGGTGGTGATCCGCTACGAGGGACCCGCCGGGGGGCCGGGGATGCAGGAGATGCTGGCTCCCACCGCCAACCTCATGGGGATGGGCCTGGGAGACAAGGTGGCCCTGGTGACCGACGGTCGGTTTTCCGGGGGAACGCGCGGGGCCTGTATCGGCCACATCTCGCCCGAAGCGTCGGCCGGAGGCCCGATCGGCCTTGTCATGGCCGGTGACCGGATCCGGATCGACCTCGAGGCCCGGACCCTGGACCTTCTGGTCTCCGACGAGGAGCTGGCCCGGCGGAAAAAGGCCTTCAAGCCCCTCCCCCCCAAGGTGACCCGGGGGTATCTGGCCCGATATGCCGCCCTCGTGGAAAGCGGAAGCCGGGGAGCCGTCCTCCGGACTCCGGAACAGGCCATCCGTTGAGCGCCCAACCGCCCAAGGAATGGCTCGACCTGTCAGGAAGGACCGTCCTGGTGACGGGGGGAGCCGGATTCGTCGGCTCCCACCTGTGCGACAGCCTTTTGTCCCATGGGGCAACGGTCGATGTCCTGGACAACTTTTCCACAGGTTTTGCCCACAATCTCCCTCCAAAGATCCGGAGGTTGTGGAAGGAGGACGTGGCGGCGCCGCCGCCCCTTCCGCCCTACGACCTGATCTTCCATCTGGCCTGTCCCGCCTCGCCTCCCCGTTACCAGGCCGATCCGGTGGCGACCTTCCAGACCGCGGTCATCGGAACAGTGGCGATGCTCGAGGAGGCCCGGCGCCATCGTTCACGACTTCTCGTGGCCTCCACTTCGGAGATTTACGGCGATCCGCTCGAGCATCCCCAGAAGGAGAGCTACTGGGGCCACGTGAATCCCGTCGGCCTCCGATCCTGCTACGACGAAGGGAAACGAGCGGCCGAGACCGTGGCGACCGACTACCGGCGCAAATACGGGATCGATCTTCGGATCGTCCGCATCTTCAATACCTATGGCCCCCGGATGGACCCCTTTGACGGACGGGTGGTGAGCAACTTCATCCGTCAGGCCCTGGAGGACGAGCCGCTGACCATTTACGGCGACGGATCCCAGTCACGCTCCTTCTGCTTCGTCTCGGACCTCGTGGAGGGGATTCTCCGGGCAGGACGGGTGCCGGCCCTTGAGGATCCGGTCAATCTGGGAAACCCCGGGGAATTCACGATCGGAGAGCTGGCCGATCTTCTGGAAGAGGTGGTCGGACGGCCGCTCAAGCGGGAGTTCCGCCCCCTTCCGGCGGACGATCCCCGGAGGCGGAGGCCAGATATTTCCCGGGCCCGGGAAAGGCTCGGATGGAGTCCGGAGGTCCCCCTCCGGGCCGGGATCGAACGGACCGTCGAAAATTTTCTCGGGCGGATGCCCTGGTCCCGGGATGGAGCCCCCTCCTCCTGATGGGACGACGCCGGTGGGCCAACTTCGGGATCGCCATCGCCATCAGCGGGGCCGCCCTTTTTTTTGCCCTCCGTCATGTTTCCCTTCACCGGCTGGGCCATGTTCTCTGGAAGGGCCACTATGGTTGGCTTCTTCCGGCCTCCCTCATTCTTTTCTTTATTTATGGCCTCCGGGCCCTCTTCTGGGGACAGACCCTGTCGGTCACCCGGCGGGTTTCCTTTTATTCTCTCTATTCATCGGTGATCGTGGGGACGATGGCCAACAACATCCTCCCCTTCCGGGCGGGAGAGATGATCCGGGCCCTCTATGCCCGGAAACTTGAAAACCTTCCCCTGCCGCTCCTCCTGTCGACCATCTTCATCGAGCGCCTCTTCGACCTGGTCTCCCTCTCCCTTTTGCTCTTTCTCTTCCTGACGACGGGGGGACAGCCCCTGGGCCACAAGGGGCTTTGGGTCATCGGAGGAACATTCGGTCTCTTTGCCGGCCTTTATGCCCTTGTCCAGGGTCGGGAGCGGATTCTTGCCTTCCTGGACCGGTCGGTCCTGCCCCTGGCCCGGGGCCATCACCTGGCGGGACGATTTCTCTCCATGCTGGAACAGGCGCTCCACGGTCTTTCGAGCCTGACCTCCCCGGTCCTTTTGCTCAGACTTTTTCTGACAAGCCTCCTGATCTGGTTTCTGACCCTCCTCTTCACCTGGTTCTGCCTGATCACCTTCGATGTAACCCAGAGTCCGGTGGAGGTAACCCTGGCCTTCCTTGTCTTCACCAACCTGGCCCTTCTGGTGCCGTCCTCGCCTGGGGGGATCGGGGTCGTCCAGCTGGCGGCGGTCTATGCCCTGGCACCCTTTCATGTCTCTGACAACCGGGCCGTGGCCCTTTCCCTCGTGAACCAGGCCCTCGTGATTGCGGTATCAGCGATCCTGGGTTATCTTTTCATGACCAGATCCCACCTCTCTCTCGCGTCCATCAAAAACCAGGCGATGGAGATGGCCCTCCCGGAGGAGTCCGCGGAAACGGCCGGTAGAAAGGAAGGCCCGTGAGCCGCCTCGTCAATTCCTTTTCCTATTCCCATTCCCGGGGAGACCTGTTCCGGAGCTGCCCCCGCCGCTACTGGTTTGTCAGATACGGCTCCTGGGGGGGATGGGAACGGGAGGCGGACCCCGAGACCCGGGAGATCTACCGCTTAAACAAGCTTTCCAACCGGTATCTCTGGACCGGCCACCATGTCCACGAGATGGTCCGTCACCTTCTCGAACCTCTCCGGGTCGACGGGATCCTCCCTCCGGTGGAAAGACTTCGGCAGGAGCTTCTCGGGATCTTTCGCCGGGAATTTGCCCACTCCCGCAAGGACAGGTCGGGAATCAATCCGGTCCGGAAGGGATTCTTCGGCCTTCTGGAGCACGAGGGCGGGGCCTTCGCCATCGACGAGGCCGACTGGAAGCCCGCCGTGGACCGGGCCCTCTCCGCCCTGGAGGGCTTCACCAAAAGCTGGGTGATCCAGGAAATCACGGGCCTTCCCGCGGACCACCTTCTGGACCGGGACGAGGAACTGAGAACGGCCTTTCTTGAGGTGGATGGCCGGGCGGTCCCCATCCATCTCAAGATCGACCTGGCCTTCCGGAGCCGATCCGGAGAGGTCCTGGTCCTCGACTGGAAGACGGGCCGGCCGGGAAAATCGGGAGACCATGACAGGCAGCTGGGGCTCTATGCCTGGTATTTCGGGAGGGACCGTGGAGTTTCCCTTGAAAGCCTTCGTCTGGGACCCGTCTATCTGGCTTTTCGCCCCGAACGGAGGGAGACGGAGCCGGTTTCACCGGATCTGGTGGAGTCGGTTCTGGCGGAGACAAAAACGACCATCCGGGAGATCCTCTCCCTGATCGACGATCCCGACAGGGGGGTGGCCCGGAAGGAGAAATTTCCGGTGACCCTCCGTCCTTCCGATTGCCGGGACTGCCCCTTCACCCGATTCTGTCCGGACCGGCCCCGATGACGAAAGAGGAGCGGGGACGGCGGGAATTGGCAAGGATCAGCGGGGAAACCGGAGAGGGAATCTCACGCCGTCTCGGCCGCTTCTCGCCTGACATGGCCAACCTTCTGGTCGAGCACGGATACGGAACGGTCTACGCCGCCCCGGAGCTGTCCCGCCAGTTTCGGGAGGTGGCGACCGTGGCGCTCCTTGCCGCGGGAGGATTCATCTCCGAACTTAAAATCCACATCGAGGCTGCCCTCCGGGTGGGAATCGATCTCACGGAACTCGCCGCCCTTGCCGAGCACCTGAGCCTTTATGCCGGACTTCCCCGGATGATCGAGATGGCGGACATCCTGGCCGAATTTGCCGACTCCCGCGACTTTCCCCTTCTGGGCCGAAAGCTCGCCCTCTCGGACCATGAGACCCGGATTCTCGACACCGGAGGAGAGGCTCCTCCCCTGATCCTCCTTCACCCGGTCGGATCGAGCCGCTGGGCCTTCCGGCCGCTCCTCTCACGACTTGCCGGACAGGTCCGGGGCATCGCCTACGACCTCCGGGGCCATGGGTCGGCCCTGGCCCCCTCCCGCACTCTCTCCATCGACCGCTGGGTGGAGGATCTCCGGGAACTTGCGGAGGCCCTTTCGATCCCCAGGTTCCACCTGGCGGGGCTTTCCCTTGGTGGCCGGATCGCCCTGGCCTTTGCCGAACGCTACCCGGAGCGTCTTGAAAGCCTCCGGCTTCTCTCTCCCCCGCCCTCCGATCCCGAACGATTTCTTGCCAGGGCCCGGGCCATCCGGGAGTCCGGCCCCGAAAGCCAGATCGGGCCGACCCTGGGCCGGTGGTTCACGCCGGCCTTTCTCGGGGCGAACCCCTGGGAGGTCCGGATCTGCCGGGAGGATCTCAGGGTCATTGATCCCGAGGTCTGGGCGACCTCCTTTGAGGCCCTGGCGGCTCTTCCTCCCGAGGAGAGGCGCCAGAGCTTTCCCTTTTCGGTTACAGTCCTGGGAGGGGAGTGCGATATGTCCGTCTCCCCCGAAATCCTCCGGACCTTTGCCAATTATCTTGAAGGCGCAAGCTTCGGGGTTGTTCCGGGCGCTCCCCACCAGATGGCTCTCGAAAGCCCAGACGCCCTGGCCTTGCACCTGCTCTCCTAGGTATTTGTCCTCCACAAATTTCTGGATCAGTCCCGGCGCGACCCCTCCCGACTTTGGTCCTCCTCAGGATTTGTGGGCCGGATGAGAAAGGACAAAAAAGGCCCCCGAGAAGGAGACAAGACCAAGAAAAAGCGCAAGATCCCGCCCTTCATTCTCTCCCTCTTCCGGCCGTCCTGAAATCCGGCTCCGGAGGATCCGTAGGCCCGGGCCATTTTCGCGGGGAGTTACAAGGGTGACCCGGACCTCTCCGGGCTCCGCGCGGAGAAAGAAAGGGGAGTCCTTGCCCCGGTCCCGGTCCACCTTCCCCATAAAAAGGAGAGGGTCCGCCCCGGCAGCATTCCACTCCCCGGGACGTCCGGCTTCGACCCGCTGGCGGAGGGTGAGAAAAACCTGTCCCGACGGGCCAGCCGCCCTGCGGATCAGGGAGGAGAGGTTCATGGCTTCCGGGGAGCCGGGAGGGCGGGAGAGGGCCCCAAAGACCAGAAGAAGGGTAAGTTCAAGCAGGACCGCTCCGGTCAGAACCCGTCCAAGCCGTCCTGTTTTCGGCATAAACCCTTTCACCATCCATCCCGAAAGGGAGCCGGCCAGGGCAAGGGCCGAAAGTAGCAGGAAGGAATCCCCCAGAAAGGAGGCCGGAAAAACCACCCGGAGGCTTTGTGAAAGGAGAGGCCTCCCGGTCGACAGATCCCGAACCCGGATCAGATATCCGCCGGCATCGTGGAGGTTTATGATGAGCGGGGCCTCCTCCGGACCGCCGGAGAGAGTGACCCGGAGGACAGTTGAAGGCACGGGCCAGTCTCCGGGGGCGTAGGGGGCCCGGGAGACCTTGGTGACTTCCAGAAGAAGGGGAGGAACGGAGCCGTTCCTTTCCAAGCGGGAAAGATCGATGCGGAAGGGGTGGCCGGCCCGGGGAAAGGCCGGATTGAGGAGTCCTTCCCTTTCCGTCGAGACCTGGGTGAGATGGACGAAAAAGGCCGCACCGGACAGGATCAGAAGGGCGCTCATAAAGGGAAAGAGTGTTCCCAGAAGGAGCGGCCTCAGGGGCCGTGCCCTGCAAAAGAAGGCCATGGACGTGTCAACCCTTTGTGCCTGAGGTCTCCCGTGCGCCCCGGATGGCCAGGACAAGGCCCGCGATCATGAGAGCGATTCCGGTTACGGTAATGGCCTGAAGCCCCAGGTCCCCCACTTTCGAGTGGGCATGGATGTCGTCTCTTATGATCCCCAGGTACAGTGGCCCCGCGGCCGGGACCAGGGCGACGGTGGCCATGAGAGCGCCTAACAGGCGGACGGATTTGTTCGACATGACGTCTCCTTTTGCATGGGGTTGGTCTCTCCCGGTGATCCACTGAAAGCAGGGCCTCAGGGGGAGGGGGCAATGGTTGCGATCATTCCGGAAATGTCCGCGGGAAGGCCAATGGACTCCTGAACCTCCCCCCGGGTATCCCGGTAGAGAAGGGTGGGCGTGGCGACCTTGCCGGTCCACAGCCGGAGGAGCATGGTGTTTCTGGTCACCTCCTCCCGGGCCCGGGCGGACAGGGGAAGTGACACAGGATAGCCTCCCTCCTCCCGAAGGTCATTGAAGGCCTCCTCGTTCTGGGCCAGGGCCACCGCCGGGTCCTTTGCCGAGAGAATGGCGGCCGAGCGGGCAAGTGAACTGGGCTTTAGAGAAAAGGTGACGGGAATCCAGACCGCGGTGAGGTCGGAGATGCCCAAGAGGGCCATCCAGAGACGATGGCAGTAGGAGCAGTCGGGGTTGAAGTAGACCCAGAGCATTCGCCGGCCGTGTCCTATGGGAATGCCGGTCGTCTCCTTTTGTGTTTTGGCAAAAAAGAGTTCCCGGTCGGCCGGAGTCTCTCCCCCCAAGTCCGGAATCGCAGGCAGGTCCCTTGCCCGGGCCGGCCCCGCAGGGAAGGCCGCTCCTCCGAGCAGGATCCCGGCGAGAAGAATTCCCCAAAGCCTATGGAAGGTCGCAGGTTTTTTCATGGCTTTTTCCCCGTCACGACAAGGATGAGGTGGGCCAGATATCCCTTTTGGGCTCCGGCTTCCTTCTTGGCCGTGGGTTTCATCTCTCCCATGTCCATCCCTTCCATGTTGTCCATCGCCCCGCCCTCCATCTTCATCCCCGACATCTCTCCATTTTCCCGATGGGTCAGGGGATCCGCCTCCACGACCGTCACGTCGTGGCGCCCCGGGGAAAGGGGAGGGAGGCTCAGGGAGGTGACAGGTCGGGTCGCCGTCGTCATAAGGACCATCCGGCCATCCACGTAAAGGTGGAGGTGGAGAGGGTGGGTCCGGGTGGGAGCCGGAAGGATCCGGAGATCAAGGTGGATCCGGGATCCTGAGGGCGTAGCCCCTGTCGGCTTTAAGGTGACCGTGGGGGCCGGCCCATCCGCCAGGGCTAGGGGCGCCCCCGGAAAAAGGAAGACGGCCCAAAGCGGAAGAAGGAAAAAAAAGGGAAGGGCTCTTGCCCGAAGTTTCTTCTTGGAAAATTGTCTCATCGTGATTCCTTTCGGTTCATTCGGGGTCCAGAAGGGGAAGGGACCATTCCCCCCTCCCGATCATTCTGTCCAAAAAACATTTCAGGTTTCCTGGCGGCAAGGCGTCGTCAGAAGGCATAGCGGATTCCGACCATGACCGGAAGCGACCAGGTGTCGCTCACATGGGCGATGGTTCCGGGAGGGTTTCCGATGGAGGTGTTGATCCCCGTCGGGGCCGTCTCGTAATAGGCATCGGCCTCGAGAAAGACGCCGAGGCCTGGCGACAGGGGGAAAAGGGCCCCGGCCCCCAGCATCCAGGCGTAACCGGCCTGGGCGTCGATGCCGGTATAGGTATTGTAGGAGGCGCCGAAGGTGGCGTTCAAATACGGGAGAACCGGGAGGCGCTCCGTTCCCGGCAGGTAGTAGTTTCCACCGAATCCTACCAGAGAATGGGTGTTCTGGGAAAAATAGGTCTGCTGGAAGGTCAGGTAGAGGAAGAGTCGGGAGAAGGCCATCTTTCCGATCCGGAGCCCCCACACGGGAGCCGATCCGAAATTGTAGGGAACGGTCTGGCCGGTCGTGGTGCTGTAGGACCCGGAGAGGGAGGTGTCGCCTCCGGCAAAGCCTTCGATGGCAAATCCCGTTCCGGGAATACCCCCTGTCGACGATGTCGGTCCCGTCACGGGTGAAGCCGGGGAGGTCGGCATCGATGCCATCCCCGGAAGTTGCGTCTGGGCGGACGAAAGTGGGGGATGGGAGAGGAGACTCCCGAAGGCCAGGGCGAGTCCGGCAAGAATGAGAGATTTGTATTGCATCATCCGTTGATCCTTTGTCTTGATGTGTCGTCCTAGAACATCCACATGAATCCCAGGTTGGCCTTGAAGGTGGGGAAGGGGGCCAGGTTGTTGTTCGCGACGCTCTGGCCCGGATCCGACCAGTAGAGGTATTTGATGACATTGGCGAACAGCATCAGGTTGGGAAGGCTTTTGGGAATCATCCATGCTCCTACTCCCACCTGTTCGGTGAAGGCCTCCGTCCCCAGGATGGGGCCGGCAGGCGTGAGCACCCCGTTTATGGTCTCGGAATTGACCTGGAGGTTGGCCGAGTTGTAGTGGATATAGTCGCCCAGGGTGACCCACAGCTCCGGCATATCAGAATGGAGACCCGTCACCCGGTATCCGACCATGTAGTCGGTATTGATCGTGTCTCCGGTCTCGACCCCCAGATTGTTGGGAAGTTCGAATGAGTTGAGAAAATCCCCCACCAGCATCCACCGGCCGTTGGAAAAGGTATGCATCACTTCGATGCCGAAGGTCAGCTCGTAGCTTCCGGCTCCGGTGAGATCGCTGTTGACATACTGGTTGTTGAAGGTCTGGAGGGTGGGAGAGGTCGGGAAATGGACTCCCTGGACCAGGACGATCCGGGTGGCTCCCGAAAAGGTGTTCCGGTCGTACACGTCAAGGAGATTCGCGATCCAGAGATCCCCAGGTACAGCGACCATGCCGGGATTGTTGTTGCCAAGCCCCGGAGAGTATCCGGAAGACATGTTCCCCGGCCAGTTCCAGCGATAGTAGAAGGGTTCGGTCACCTGGACCATCCAGCGCTTCGTGGCCAGAAGCTGAATGGTGTTCTCCTGGGTCATGAGTAGCTCGGAGGCCGACAGCCCATGGACATTCGAGGAGAACCAGGCGGAGTTGTTGACCAGGGTGCTGGCATAGTCCCACCGCATTGACTCCATGATGTCGCTCGTCCAGAACATGGCGGCGTCGACGCCCATGTGTTCAAGGCAGAAGACGCAGGCCCGGGCCCGGGTCGGCTCCGAGAAAAACAGGAGCGTGAGGAGGAAAAGGATCAAAAGCCCCTTCGGACCCCGAACGCGGGGACCGGGAGAATGTCGGGTCAGAATTTGGGTCATCGGGTCCTCCGAAGAAAATAAGGGAAATCGGGTCGTCTCGCACCTTTTGTCCGGACGGAGGATGCCCGTGGGGGCGGATCGAAAGGGGTAAACACGGCCTCGGAAGACTCCGGAGGGGCAGGGGAGGTCGGCCTGGCGTTCGGAGGGGATTGCCAGTCTATCGATGAATTCCCCGCCGCCAGGTCAAGGGGCACTCCCGGGAAGGAGGCCAAAGGTTCGGCCTGTCCTGGACAGGTCAGGGACTGACCGGAGACATGGTGCTTAAGGCAGGGCAGGGCCCCCTCGGGATGCCGGTGTCGGTCAACGGGAGAGGAGAGGAAGGCTCCGGAGGAAGACCCCAGTCCGATTCCCGGAAGAGGAAATTCTCCGCTTTGGTCTTCCCGGATAGGACCCAGGGTGAGGAAGGTTCCGAAAATCACCAGAAGGAGGCACAGGCAGAGCCCTCCGGATGGTCTCGGGCGACCTAGGCATTCACGGATCTCAAATACAGAAAAGGGAAAAAAAGGCATCGATCGAAACAATGCCAGGCCAATGGACAAGGACATTCTCCGGCTCTCGTAGACCTTCCCCGGCATAAGCGGGAGAAGGGACAGATTAGCCTCTCGGGAGACAGGTCTCCCGGATCAGCGTCAGAGAGGGAGCGTGTGCCGGGGGGGACGGTCGGGGGAGATCAGGGAAGGGGAGGTGGCAAAAAGAAGAGTGGAGAAGACGCGATCATTGCGGCCTGGATCCTGAGGGGATTTCAGGGATTCCTCCAGCGCCCCCGGCGAGGACAGGGGGGAGAAGGAGAGGTGTGTCTCCGGATGGTGGCACTCCCAGGAGGGGAGGGGGCCCGAATAGGCATGGTGGCAGAAGAGGTCATCCGATCCATCCGGAATCAGATCCCGGGTCAGGGTCGGGGTCAGGATCGAAGGAGGGAAGGAGGAATGAAGTCCCTGATGGGACAAGACCCTGTCACCGGCTAAGAGGCCCTGTCCGGTCTCTGCCCGGACAAAGGCTCCTTGAGCGACGAGAAGGACCATGAAGAGGAGGCCCAGAAAAAGAAGGCCCGCGCTTTTTCGAGGTGTGACGGGTTGAGGCATCAGTCTTTCTCTCCAGGGGAAGGCCGGGGTTATCCCGGAGAAGAAGCTCCCCATGATTTTCAAAGTCTAGGTGAGTTCCCGGCAAGATGTCAATGATGAAGGAAAGTGAGACCCTTTTGGGGGGCAGATTGTCAGGAAAAAGCCGGATTTAAAGCTCTGAAGCCATCGCCGCAGGTTTTTCCGGAGGCTTCGGGGATAAGACATCCATCCTGTGGATCTTTTGGGACGATCCTCCAATCTTGCTCCGATAACTCCTTCCTGGCCGAATAAGACCCTGTAGATCACTCCTTTTTACCGCCTATGGGAAAGAGGATCCGCTCCTGGGTTTCCGGAAACCGTCCGGCCGTTTTCCAGACTGAACGGATTTCAAAAGAGAGAAAGATCCAGGCGAGAAAGCCTGTGGTGGCTCCGGCAAGCCGCATTCCCGAAGAAAGATCCCCCTCCCGGAAAAAGGACAGGACAGAAAGGGCGATCCCGGCCTGGTAGAGAAGGAATGTCGCGATGGATCTCTTCCGGTTGAGAAGGGTTACCGGAGGGGTCAGGTCGCCCGGTCCATTCCGGAGGATCGAGAGAAGCCGGGGGCCGAGATGATAGAGGTGGGCCAGGAAGAACTGGCTCATCCCTCCGACAAGAAAAATCAGGAGAATTACGGCCAGGGGAGGGTGGCGGGATCCCAATGAGAAAAAGAGGAGAAGACCTCCGGCCAAAAGCCAGGTGACCGATGAGCGGAGAAACCAGAGCGGGATCCGGTTGACGGGCCTGGCCATCCCCAGGGCCCTTTTCAACGGAATCCCGTAGAGGATGACCCCGGTGGCTCCCAGGGCAAATCCCGGGGGAAGGAGAATGGGAAGGGGGATCAAAAGCCCCGGGAGGGCCAGAATGATCCCCGATCCTGCCAGAAGCCACCCCCTGACCGGAAGGTCCCCCATGAGGGAGCGTCCCAGAAGCGGCCCCGAGGTCCGGAGGAAGATGGCCATGACAAGAAGGGTGAGCCATCCTCCGATCATCATGAGGGCATGGGCGGGAGGAGCCTTGACTAGGGAGAGGGTGAAGACGGGGGAAAGGAGTGTGAGAAGCATCAGGATTCCCAGAAGGCTCCCCACCAGGAAAAAGGTGAGGGCCCCTCCGATCATGAGGCCAAGACCGATTCCCTGAAGGCCTCCGGGCTCCCGTCTTCCGGCGATCTCCTGAATTACCCGTCCCAGAAAATAGCCTTCCGAGAGAAAAATCACCCCTCCCCCCGCCAAAGAGAGCTTGAGGTTCGGTACAATCCATCCTCCCACAAAAAGGAGTGCCCCAAGAATGACCCCTCCGATCGCCCCCCGGTCCCGGAGATTGTTTCCGATTGCCAGACCGGCGGCTGCAGGAAGGACATGGACGAGAACTGACATGGCGGCCAGGCTCAGAAATCCCAGGCCGAAGGCGTGGATCACGGCAAAGAAAAGGGGAGAACCGGCGGCTCCCTTTTTTAGGGCCAGAAGGGCCAGCAGGATCCAGGCGGCCCCCTGAAAGAGATGCATGGCGAGAAATCCGGATGGAGAGATGAAGCCCGCCCGCTCTCCGGCGATGACGGCCCGGCCGAATTTCTTGAAAGTCGTCAACTCTGGAATCACGGGAGAGGCCTCCGGTCGTTCCTTGGATCAAGGCTCCTTCGGGACAACAGGGCCCCTGGGTAATTGACCCCATAAATCACGATAGTCCTATCGGGATCTCCTGTCCATGAAGGGGACAGAAGGGAATGAAAGACGGGCTGGGCCGAAAAATTCCGGAAATCCCGATGAAGGGAGGAATGAAAGGTTAATCCCCCGGATGAGTCCTTAAAGGCAAGGCCCGGCTCGAAAGAATGCCCGTTCTCAAAAAGAAGTCGGGCCAATGGGGCCCTGATTATAAAAGGAAATTAGGAAGATTCCCGGCAATACGCAAAGCCAAAGACGGGGAGCTAGGCCTTGTGAAATCACCGAATCTCCCGAGAAACCGGGACCTGCCTTATGGGTCCATTGGGGATCCTTTCCAGCCATTCATGACAGTGAAGGGCCCTTTTCAGGAATATCCGAATACGTTGTGAAGAGAGTTTGATATCTTTCCTTTCATGATTCTATGACCGTCGTCATAAGAAAATTAAGATTGATGTGGTATCTTTTAAAAAGTTTCCCAACAATTCGGACAACCCCTTCACAAGGAGCCTGTCATGGAAAAGACCAAAGTGACCTGTCTCAAGAACGGTCCCTACGAAATTACCGGTGAGTTGTCTATCGTGGATGCGAATGGAAAGGTCGTCAGCAAGCCAGGTGTTGCCACCTATCATCTCTGCCGGTGCGGGGGCTCCCAGAACAAGCCCTTCTGTGACGGAACCCATGCGAAGATCCACTTCAAGTCTGAATAATTGAGGCCGGGAGGGTCCGGAGGGGACCGGGGAGGGAAAGAGAAGTCCCGTCCCGGAGATTAGGGGGCTTGAAGGAATCCTCCGGGATCTTTCCCCCGCCCTTTCCCGTCGGATTCTCCCAAGCTTCCGGTCTTTTCCGGGAAATGTTTCAGGAGCGTTTTGGACCCGGCCCGGACCTTTCAGAGGGGTGGAGGGCTCCCTCCTGCCAGGTTCCAGGAAATTCGGGAGAAGAGGCTATGAATGGTCGCCCGGATACTGAGCTTTCTCTTGCCGGACCTGCTCTCCCAAAAGCCTCCGGTACTACGGCACAAGAACAGGTGCCGGGCTTTTACTCCCTTTTTATCCCCTTTCCCCTGAAGATCCTTTCTCCTCATCAAGGGAGCCTTCGTTCGGACCGGATCCTTCGATGAAATCCCTCTCCTCACCTTAAGCGTGGCCATGGCATCATTCTCCGGCCGTCAGGAAAATAAATTGAAGGGGAGAGGCCTACCTGCTACAATAAAGCGTTTTGCATACGGATTGTCATGGTTTTATCCCGGAAAGTATCCATCCATGGGCTCCGGACCCGAAGGGTCCGGAGGGCCGCCTTATGATGAAGGAGTTTTGTGCATGCTGGAACAGACGCTGGCCATTATCAAACCGGATGCGGTCCGGAAGAAGTTTTCGGGGGCGATCCTGGCCCGGTATGAAAAGGAAGGATTCCGGATCCGCGCCATCAAGATGCGCGCCCTTTCGAAGGGCGAGGCCGAAGGATTCTATGCCGTCCACAGGGAGCGGCCGTTTTTTGCGAGCCTGGTCGCCTTCATGGTCAGCGGCCCTGTGGTTCTGGTGGTTCTCGAAAGGGAAGATGCCATCCTGGGACATCGCCAGCTCATGGGGGCCACGGATCCGTCCAAAGCCGTGAAGGAAACGCTCCGCGCCCTCTACGGAGAGTCGATCGAGTTCAACGCAGTCCATGGATCGGATTCGGCCGAAACCGCCCGCTTTGAAATCCCGTATTTCTTCTCCACCGTCGAACTTGTCGGCTAGGACATGGCCTCCCAAAGGGTCCTGATTGTCGGGCGGGGTCCAGTCGCCTTCCTGGCCGCCCGCCTTGCGGCCGTCCGCGGGTACGAACCCACCCTGGCCCTTTTCTCCGGTCCGGGGGAACCTGCGCTTTATCTGGGGGGGGAGGAGGGAATCTCCACTCTCGTTGAGTCCGAGAGTTGCACTCCGATGGGGTTGGGGCACGTTTCATCCGATCCCGCCCTTCCCCTCCTCCTTTATCTCGGAACGCCCCACAGGCTTGTAGGATGCCGCCTGACCCCGCTTTCCCCCTCCCCCGAAGAGGAAGAACGGTTTTTTCCCGGGCGCGAGATCCTGCAAACCGTTCTTTCCCCGGAGCTGGATGGCCGGATCGAGCTGAGTTACAGAAAGACTTCGGTTCGGGGCTCCCTTGGACAGAGAATCATCGACTGGTTCCTGGAGCCGGAACGCCAGAAGGAGTCCCTGTCCCGCCCCGTGAGGAAAGAGGCCGCAAGGCTTCTGCCCCCCTGGAGCTCCCTACTTGAGGACATGGCCCCTTTTGCAGGACTTTCGACGAAAAAACCCGAGGCGCCCGAATCCCTCCGTCTCCTGGCCCATCTGACCGAATCCCGGGGCGTTGTCCTCTCCGGAGGCGGAATCTCTCCCGAGATGCCGGGGATCGTGATCCATCCTGTGGAGGCCCCCTCCCTAGTCCTGGAAAAGCCGAAACGGGGCCGGGGTTTGACCACTCCGGGATTGGACCAGACCTTTGACCGGGTTCTGGCCCTGACCGGCTCTCCTGACCCCCCTCTGGTAGGCGGATCCTGCGTCTGCCTTCCGGAGAATCTCTCGCCCCTCTGGCCTTCCTGTGTCCTTCTTCGGGACTCTCCCGGCCGACTCTCCATCCTTCTGCGCGAGAAGGGCAAAGGAAAGACCCCGGGGCGAGCCCGTCTCATGATCCCCTTCCGGGGCCAGAAGGATCCGGAAGAGGAGATGAGGTGGTGGGTTGACCGGTGGAACCGGGAGTCCCTCTTCCCCTTTCTTCGTCCGGACACACTCGAGATGGCAACGCCAGGGCCCAGTCTCTCAATGTCCGCCGCTCCACTTCCGATCCTTCGGGAAGTGACGCCCTTCCTGTCCGTGGGGGGACCCCTTTCCGAAATGGTCGATCCGACACTCCTTCCTGTCATTTGCGAGGATTTCTGGGCCGATCTCTCCATGGCCCTTCCCAATCTTTTGGCGAGACGGGAGCCCTGAAACCGGCAGGAGCCGCCAGGGGACAATGCATGACGCAAAAAAGACAAAGGATGGATCCATGAACCTCTCCCCCAGGGAGTCCCTCGACCGTCTCTCCCGCGGTGTCGTCGATCTTGTCTCTCCGGAGGATCTTCTAAAAAAGCTTGAGCAGTCGAAGGCTTCAGGAATTCCTCTGCGGGTCAAGGCGGGATTTGATCCCACGGCTCCCGACCTTCACCTGGGCCATGCGGTGCTCCTCATGAAGCTCCGGGAGTTCCAGGATCTGGGACACCACGTGCTCTTCCTGATCGGGGATTTCACGGGGATGATCGGGGATCCCACGGGCCGCTCCGAGATCCGGAAGCCACTGACAGATGAGGAAATTTCTGCGAATGCCGCCACTTATCGGGAACAGGTCTTCCGGATCCTCGATCCTGAACGGACCGAGGTGCTCTTTAACAGCCAATGGATGAAGAAGCTTGGCTCGGACGGCCTGATCCGGCTGGCCGCCCGTCAGACCGTGGCCCATTTCCTTGACCGTGACGACTTCAGAAAGCGAATGGAGCAGTCTCTTCCCATCCATCTCCACGAACTCCTCTATCCCCTGATCCAGGGGTACGACTCGGTCGCCCTCAAGGCCGATGTGGAGCTCGGCGGAACCGACCAGCTCTTCAATCTCCTCGTGGGCCGCGATCTTCAGCGCTCCTATGGACAGGAGCCCCAGGTGGTTCTCTCCCTTCCCCTCCTGGTGGGACTCGACGGGGAGAAGAAGATGAGCAAGAGTCTCAAAAATGCCGTGGGGATCCTGGACGACCCCTTCGACATGTACGGAAAGATCATGTCCATTCCCGACTCCGCTATGCCCACCTACGCCCTCCTTCTGACCGCCCTTCCCGAGGGGGAGATTTCGGCGGCCCATCCCCGTGACGCCAAGGCCAGGATCGCCTTAGAGATCACCGAACGCTTCCATGGCGAGGAGGAGGCCCGGAAGGCCCAGGAACGCTTCGTCCGTCAGTTTTCGCGCAGGGAAATGCCTGATGAGATTCCGGAAGTGCCGGTTTCCGGCCCCTTTCCGGTCCGGCTCTCCACTCTCATGGTCCAGTCCGGCGCGGCCCGTTCCGAATCCCAGGCCAAGCAGCTGATCCTCCAGAAGGCGGTGGACCTCGACGGATCGACCGTCACCGACCCCTTTGCCGAAGCCCATCCAAACGGTCAGATCCTCCGGGTCGGGAAACGATTTTATTGCCGGCTTGTCCGGGTCTGAGGCTCCTTGGGCTCCGGGCCCCCCCTTGTCTCTCCCGGCCGGGTGGCGGAAAATGAAAAGTATGGATACCACGATTCTTCCGGAAGCTCCTCTCCCCCAAACACCCTCCTCTTCCGGGGAGAAAGACCTCTGCCTGGTCCAGTTTCCTGTCCTGGGAATGACTTGTGCCGCCTGCACCCGCCGGGTCGAGAAGGCCCTGTCGAAGGTGCCGGGTGTGGCGGAGGTCACTGTCAACCTTGCCACCAATCGGGCCCAGGTCTCCTTCGATCCCGCCCGGACCTTGTCGGGGGACCTGACAAAAGCCGTCGAAAAGGCGGGCTATACCCCCCTTCCCGAACAGGCCGACTTCTATGTGGAGAGTCTGACCGACCGGGCCGCCGAGGACAGGATCGTCAAGGTCCTCAAGGCGAATCCGACCGTTCTCTCGGTTCTGGTTCTCCCGGCCCAGAACAGGGTCAAGGTCTCATGGCTCCCCGGAGATCTCACCTTCCAGGGAATTCAGGGCCTTCTCACCCGGGCGGGCCATCCCGGAACCCCGATCGAGGGGGAGGGGGGGGGCCTCTCCCGGGAGATTGAACCGGTCCGCGCACTTAGGCGCTCTCTGGCTCTTTCGGTCCTCCTGTCGTCTCCGGTTCTTCTTCTGTCGATGGTTCCACCGGTTAAAACCGCCCTCCAGCAGCTCCTTCCCGGTCCCGAGCCCTTCACTCTCCATTTTCTGGAATTTCTCCTCTCGGCCGGGGTCTTTTTCGGGCCGGGAGCCCGCTTTCTGAAGCCGGGTCTCTCCGCCTACCGACACCTGTCCCCCGACATGAACAGTCTTGTGATCACCGGGACCGGAGCCGCATTCCTCTACAGCACCCTGGTCACCTTTGCCCCCTTCCTTTTTCCTCCGTCCGCTCGCCATGTCTATTTCGATTCGGCGGCCGTGGTCATCACCGTCATTCTCCTGGGACGTTATCTTGAGGCGCTGGCGAAAGGACGAACGGGCCGTTCGGTTGAGGCTCTCCTTTCGCTAGCCCCCGATCAGGTCACCCGGATCGAGGACGGGGGAGACCGGAAGGTCTTGCTCCGGGAGCTCTCGGTGGGGGACCGGGTGCGGGTGAGGCCGGGAGACCGGATCCCCGTGGACGGAGTCATCGAAACCGGAGAGGCCCTCATTGATTCGTCGATGATGACCGGAGAGCCTGTCCCCGAGTTCAAAAAGGCCGGGGACAGGGTGGTGTGCGGGACGGTCGATACCGATGGACTGCTTGTGATCGTGGCGGAGGCCGTGGGCTCCGAGACGCGACTCTCCCGGATCGTCCAGGCGGTCATGCGGGCCCAGGGAACCCGACTCCCCGTCCAGCGGCTGGCCGACCGGGTGGTGGAGGTCTTCACTCCCGCCGTCCTGACCGTGGCCGCCGCAACCTTCGTCTTCTGGCTTTTTTTGAGCCATTCGCCCTCTTCCCTGACAACAGCGCTCCTCTCGGCAGTCTCGGTTCTGGTGGTGGCCTGCCCCTGTGCCATGGGACTGGCGACCCCAGCCGCCGTCATGGTGGGAACAGGCCGGGCGGCGACCCTGGGGGTTCTCTTCCGGAAGGGCGAGGCCCTGGAAACCCTGGCGGGTATCGACACGGTTCTCTTCGACAAGACGGGGACGCTCACCCTGGGACAT
>JAKAWK010000137.1 GCA_021827365.1 Nitrospirota bacterium | reverse complement strand
CGATGAAAGGATGAAAAAGCCCCATGGCATTGCTCCCTCCCCCCACACAAGCCACCAGCATGTCCGGAAGACGGCCTTTTTTGGCAAGAATCTGACGGCGGACCTCCTGACCGATGACCGACTGGAATGAGCGGACAATGAGGGGAAAGGGATGGGGGCCAAAGGCAGTCCCCAGAAGATAATGGGTGGTTCGAACCGTGCGGGACCAGTCCCGGAGAGCTTCGCTGATGGCATCCTTGAGAGTCTTGCCCCCACTCTCAACCGGACAGACGCCGGAACCGAGAAGCTTCATGCGAAAGACATTCAGGGCCTGCCTCCGGACATCCTCCGATCCCATGTAAATCTGGCACTCAAACCCGAGACGAGCCGCAACGGTGGCTGTTGCGACCCCATGCTGACCGGCTCCTGTCTCGGCAATCAGACGGCTTTTTCCCATTCGTCGCGCCAGCAGGGCCTGGCCGATGGCATTTGTGATCTTGTGGGCACCCGTGTGGTTAAGATCCTCCCGTTTGAGCCAGATTTCCGCCCCCCCTGTTTCTCGTGAGAGGGACTCTGCGAAATAAAGGGGGGTCGGCCTTCCCGAATAGTCGGCAAGAGTCTCACGGAACTCGTCACGGAAGGCCCTTTCCCGCCAGGCTTCCCGAAAGGATTTCTCGAGTTCGAGCAGCGCTGACATCAGGGTTTCCGAAACAAAACGCCCCCCGAACTCTCCAAAGTATCCCCTTATGTCAGGAAGCACCGGAGTTCCCTTGCGTCTCATTGATTCTCTCGTCAATCCTCCCTTCATGACCGTCTCTCCCAATCTCTCACGCTTTGGACAAAATCCCTGATTTTCCGTACATCCTTGATTCCCGGACTCTTTTCCACCCCGGTGGATACATCAACCCCCGCCAGAGGCGTCTCCCTGAGCCCCTTCAAAACCCTTCCAACCGTTTCAGGCGACAGACCTCCCGACAGAATCAACGGAAGAGGTGACGTCACCTGGGAGAGACGCCCATAATCCCAGGACTTCCCTGTTCCGCCGGGAGCCGTTTCCGAGCGTCCTTCCACAAGGACCCTGAAGGCAGTGGGCGGATTGGGGAGGGGCCCCTCCCCGGACCAACGGACGGCATAAATCCAGGGCAATCCGAAATCCGCCAGTCTCCCAAACCCTTCCGTATCCAGAGGACCTCCATGCCACTGAATTACATCGAGCGGAACCTGGTCTAAAATCTCTCTCATTCTGGTCCAGTCCGGCAAAACAAAGACACCCACTTTTTGGACTGTCTCCGGAAGGGAGAGGCAGATCGCCTTCGCGATCTCAGGCGTCACAAACCGGGGGGATTTTTCCGAAAAAACCAATCCGACCGCATCTGCACCTGATCGTTCGACAAAACGGGCATCTCCCTCCCCGGTAATGCCGCAAATCTTAATCCAGAGTCCCACGAAACTCCTCGAATGCCCGCAAGGGATCCGGCGAAAGGAGAAAACCTTCTCCTACAAGAACGGCCGAATACCCGATTTCACCCATGCGCCGATAATCGGCATTTGTCCTGAGACCGCTTTCGGCAACCTTTCCGATTCCCCCGGGAATCATCCGGGCCAGTTTCTCTCCCCTGTCGAGATCGATCGAAAGCGTATCGAGGTCGCGGTGGTTGACACCAATGAGATCGGCCCCGGCCAGAAGAGCCCGAGAGACCTCTTCTTCCGTGTGTGTTTCCACAAGGGCCACCATCCCGAGGGCCCGGACAAGGTCAAGGAAATCCACAAGCTCCTGCTGAGTGAGGATCCTGACAATCAGAAGGACAATGTCGGCCCCGGCACAGCGGCTTTCCCACACCTGGTAGGGATCGATGATGAAATCCTTCCTGAGGAGGGGGAGGCTTTCCCCTGCCGGAGACATTCTGACCCGGATCAGATCCTCCAGACTTCCGCCAAAGAAGGGGGCATCTGTCAGGATCGAAAGGGCGGAAGCCCCTCCCTTCCTGTATGTCTCTGCCAACCCCTCCGGATCATATGGATCTTGGATGAGTCCCCTCGACGGGCTTCTCCTTTTCATTTCCGCAATAATGCGCGGCCTTCCATTTGAAGGCGAAGGATTCG
Source organism: Nitrospirota bacterium (assembly GCA_021827365.1). GTDB lineage: Bacteria > Nitrospirota > Leptospirillia > Leptospirillales > Leptospirillaceae > UBA4572. Next base: position 1,778 of record JAKAWK010000137.1, on the reverse strand, counting down.
GAGCAAAATTCCTGACAGAGGGGGCCCGGGAGACCTCCTTCATAAGCCTGGAAAGAGGCCGCTTTCCGGAAGCCAACGCCACTTCGAGCCGTTTTTCATCAACGATTTGCCGAAGAAGAGTCATGTGGAGGAAAACTCCTTCCAGCGCCGGTAAACCGCCAATGCCGACCCCGAATCGATGGCCTGCATGGCCGCTTCGACTCCCTCTTTAAGGGTCGAGACCTTTCCTGAGACAAGAAAGCCCGGAGCCGCCCCTGCCAAAACCCAGTCCCGGAGGGGGAAACGTTCTCCTTCGAGAACTCTGACGATCAGGGAGGCGTTTTGCTCCCTGTCCCCTCCAATGGCTTCTGAAAGCGGAGAGGGATCAAGCCCAAAATCCCTGGCTGTCACCTCGGACCAGGTTTTTTTCCCCCCTGAAAGGTGAAGCATTGTCGTCGTCGAAGAAAGATTCACCTCATCGAGCCCATTTCCGAAAAGCGCCAGGACATCCTCGCTTCCGGTACTCGCAAGGACATCTACCACGGTCTCGAGCCGCTCCCTTTCGTAAACTCCCACCACCTGTCGGGGAACCCGGGCAGGATTGGCCAAGGGCCCCAGAAGGTTGAAAAAGGTCCTGATTCCGAGCTCCCGCCGGACCTTTGTGACAATCCGGAGAACCGGGTGATAAAGGGGAGCAAAGAGGAAGGTCAGCCCTATTTCCCTGTAAAGCCTTGCCGCCTCTTCCGGTGTCATCTCAATCCTGAGCCCCATCGCCTCAAGGACATCGGCCGAACCGGCCCGACTCGAAATAGCCCGATTCCCGTGCTTTATGACCCTGATACCGCCTCCTGCCAGTGCAAAAGATATGGCTGTGGAAAGATTCACTGTTCCAGACCTGTCTCCTCCGGTCCCACAGACATCGATCGCATCCTTTCCGTTCTCCGGAAAATGGCACTGACGGGCCCGGAGAGCGTCAACAGCTCCGGAGATCTCGTGGGAAGTCTCTCCCTTGGCAAGAAGGGCCACAGTGATTCCGGCCATCAGGGCCTCTTCAACCTTGCCGTCCATAATCTCTCCCATGACCCTGCTCATCTCCATTCGAGACAGGGATTCCCGCTTCACGAGCGAAAGGAGGGCGTCCCTGGGCATCATGCCGATTTCCCTTTTCTGGAGTCGTTGAAGGATCGTGCGAGAGAGATGAAGTTTGCAAGAAGGGTTTTGCCGTGAAGGGTGAGAATCGATTCCGGATGAAACTGGACCCCCCGGGTCGGATAACGGCGGTGGGCCAGTGCCATGACCTCTCCTTCCTCCGTCCTGGCCGTGACCTCGATCTCCGGTGGCAGGGTGCTTTCAAGTACGATCAGGGAATGATACCGGGTGGCCTCAAAAGGGCTTGGAATGCCCGCAAAGAGATCGGATCCGTCATGAAGGACGGGCGAAGTTTTTCCATGCATGAGACGGGGGGCCCTGACCACAGAACCGCCAAAGACTTCCCCGATCGTCTGGTGGCCCAGGCAAACACCCAGGATCGGCAGATCCGGTGCGAGCTCCCTTACGATTTCAGGACAGATTCCTGAATCGGCCGGAGTTCCCGGTCCGGGTGAGAGCACTATTCCTTCCAGGATTCCGACATCAATGTCGGCTAGACGGATCCGGTCGTTTCTAAAGACCTCCATCTCCACTCCAAGCTCCCAAAAATACTGGACGAGATTGTAGGTGAAGGAGTCATAGTTGTCGATCATCAAAAAAGCCATGGTCCCTCGCTCCCGTGGGTGATCTCCAGGGCCCGGACCATGGCC
>JAKAWK010000136.1 GCA_021827365.1 Nitrospirota bacterium | reverse complement strand
ATTTGCTTCGGGATTTATGGTCACTATTCCCGAACAGGAATACGAGAAACCCGGTTCCCACCAAATATGTAAAAACAACGAGAAAGATACTGATCGGGCTGGCAGATGGTCCAAGATCCATGGCTTGCTCCCTTTCCCTAATGGTTTCAGCACCCCTTTGGTCCCATTACCAAAGGATGGCCCCCATGATACATCATTGAAACCATTTTCGTCTTCTTTTTTTTCGAGTTTCATGGTGGAAACTTCCTTGCTTAAGAATTAAGAATAAGGAACTTTCCCGGAAGAATTTACGCCGGAGTGGGTCCCTCTTTGTTTTCTCCAATGAGGGTCAGCCTCTCCCATGGGTTTCTGGGGCTGAGGAATTTGCCTTCGGGAAGGATTAAAAGCTCAGGGTTGCCATAGTTCCGGATAGAGTTTTTTCAACGCGGCAAGCTTGGGAAGGTCGTGATAGACAATATAAGGGTAGGTCGGGTGCTCCTCCAGAAAATTCTGGTGGTAGTCTTCCGCGGGATAGAAAGCCGCAAGGGGGACAACCTCTGTGGCGATCGGCCGAGAAAAGAGTCCTGACCGTGAAAGCTGGTCGATATAGGACCTTGCCACCTTTTCCTGGTCCTTTGTTACATAGAAAATTGCTGAACGGTACTGCGTTCCCACGTCGGGGCCCTGCCGGTTGACCTCGGTCGGATCATGCGCCACTGAAAAGAATATCCGGAGAAGTGTCCCGAAGGAAACGAGGCGGGAGTCGAAGGTGATCTCCACCGCTTCGGCATGGCCGGTTCGTCCCGAACTCACAATTTCGTAACTGGCTGTGTCGGCCGATCCTCCGGCATAACCGGAAAGCACCTTCGAGACTCCCCGGACGTGTTTGAAGACCGCATCGACTCCCCAAAAGCATCCTCCGGCAAGGACGGCCTTTTCGATCCCGCCGCCGGAACTTTCGCCATCAGGCTCAGGAAAGGGCCTGTCCGCTCCGGTGGCCTCGCCAAAACAGCCGAGTCCAGCGAAAAGCAGAATGGATCCGGAAAGAAGGGTCTGGGCCAGGGTCATGGGGCCCCTCCCTTTCCGGCCGGGAATGGGACAAAGTTCAATGCGGCCATGTTGATGCAGTAACGGAGGCCCGTGGGGGGAGGGCCGTCATTGAAAACATGGCCGAGATGGGCGTCACAGCGTGAGCAGAGGACCTCCGTCCGCCTCATTCCATAACTGTGATCTTCCCGTAACTGGATGTTATTCCCGGAAAGGGGATCCCAGAAGCTTGGCCACCCTGTTCCCGAGTCGAATTTGGTGAGGGCGGAGAAGAGGGGGGTCCCGCAACAGATGCAACGATAGAGGCCCCCGTCCTTCCGGTCGTAACCGGGGCCGGAAAAAGGCCGTTCGGTGGCATGTTTCCGGGTCACATCATAGGCAATGGGAGAGAGAACCTTCTGCCAATGAAAATCATCATGGACCTTGGAGACCCTGACCGGTCCAAGGTTTTCCCCTTCTTCTGAAAATTCCGTGATGGTGACGAATTCCGAAGAAGGGACGGAATCTTGGGACATATCGGAAACACCCTCTCTGGTGAAATTGGCTTGGACAGACTCTTCTTCCGAAGGAAGACAAGAGCCTGCGGAGAATCCCTGATTTCACGATAACCGCCTCTCCGCGCGAGGTCAAGGGAAAGAGGACAAGGCCCCACTCCGGTTTTGTCCAAGAACCCCCCCGGGGCAGGAAAGGCACTCCAGATCCGAAGCCGGGAGAGTCTCCAATGGAATCAGACGCACCGGTCGGGCATGGAGAGGAAAAGAGGCCTTCCGGGAGCAAGGAGAATCCCTCATTCTCAAGGAAGGATGCGGAAACCGGAAGAGGCTCGAGTCTGTGCGGAGAAGGGGAGGTCCTCGAGGGAGGAGACTTCAGAGCGTTTCCTGCCACAAAAGCTAGAAACTCCAAAGTGGAACCTCTGAAACCGACTGTTTCACCTGTCAGCAGGGGGTGGGAGATCTTCGGATTTCGGGGAGAAAGGGCTTGAAGGAAAGACGGATCCCGATGGCTATGGGAGAGGCCGGGAGTCTTATGAGACCGGATTCGCTCTGAGGGATTAGGGGGATCCTTCCTTTGCCGGTTCCGTCTCTTCTTTCATTCGGCGGTCGAGGAAGAGGGCCTTTCGGAGAAAGGAGTCCCCGTCGATTTTTTCATTGTTCAAGGCCATGGCGATCAATTCTCCCCCGATCATTTCGGGGGAGAGGATCATGTCCGGAGAAACGGAGCGGATTCGGGAAAAGTTGGCACGGCTCCGGACAGAGACGATGGTCCTGGCTTTGGAACCGATATCCCGGGCAGCGAGGACCACAAAGGCGTTTTCCGCATCCTCATCGAGAAGGGCCAGGATCGCCTGGGCTTCAAGGGCCCCCGCCGTTTTAAGGGTTTCGCTGTCTGCTGGATCTCCCACCACCTGGTCGGCTTGATCAAAAGGGGGTTCCCGGAACTCTTTGGGAACGATCAGGGTGATGGGAAGATTCCGGGAGGTGAGTTCATGGAACACATGGCGGGCCAAGGTTCCGGTTCCCACCATGATGTAATGGTTCTTTCGTGGCATTTTCCGTTTCTCCGGGATGAGAACCTTCTTGAGTCTTTCGTTGATCAGGGGAATGAGAACCGAAGAAATGGCAGCACTGAAAACGGTGATGCCGAACAAGACAAGGCTGACCACAAAGAGACGGGCATCGTCCGTTGTCGGGACAATATCCCCATACCCTACCGTGGCCATGGTGATCACGGCGAAATAGAAGGCGGTGACCAGATTGGTGATGGGCGGTGTAAATCCTTTTCCGAGAATGAAGGCTCCGAAGATTCCATAGCCCATGAGAAGAAGGATGCTGATGAGGGAAAAGAATGAGCCGGTGGAGACAGTGGACTGGTCGAAGGATTTCCGTGCCAGAATGAGTCCGGCCAAAAGAATCAGGACGATCCCCAGGTGAAGGAAGGAGAGGGGAGTCTCTCTCATGATCACCACGAGAGAGAGGGTTGTGAGGAGGACTGTGACCACCCAGGCGAAGCGGGAGCGGAGGAGAAGACCTGCTGACATCAGGAGCTGGACAAGGCCGATGATGGTCTGGGGGACGCCTCCAGGGATATGAAAGACAGCCGGAAGGTGGGAGAAGTCCTGGGCTGGTCCAAAATTCTTTAGATGAATCCGGATCAAGCGGATCTGATCAAGAAGCGGGAGAACATTCTTGAGGCCATAAAGACCGACCACAAGGGCTAAAAGACCATGGGGAAAGAACCAGGAGCCTCCCGGAGTCCTGTGGAGGCGCTGGTCGAACCAATCCCGGGCCCTTTCGATTCTCCCTTTTTTCACATTTTCTCCTTGGGGCGTCAATCTGGTACCATGGGTGGAGTGATCGACGGGAGAAAGATAGCCGATCCGGAGGGTCCGCACAAGGGCCAGGACCGGAGTAAAGATGAAAGGCGGTCGATGATGCTTTTGCTTCTTCTCAGGCTTTTGTTGAATTCCCTTGTCATTTTTGCCGTTTCCCGGATGGTCCGGGGGGTTGAGATTCGGGGATTCCCGACCGCCATCGCAGTCTCGGTGGTTCTGGGCTTTTTCAACATACTCGTGCGTCCCGTTCTGGTCATCCTGACCCTTCCGATCACAATCCTGACCCTGGGTCTTTTCATCTTTGTCCTGAACGCTTTTCTGCTCTGGCTTGTCTCGGAAATTGTTCCCGGCTTTGAGATCCGGACCTTTTTCGCCGCTCTGCTCGCGGCCTTTCTCATCAGTCTGGGAAGTCTTCTGGTCTCCATGATTTTTCCGAAGGGGTGGGCGTGAGCCCAAGTGTCCAGATGCCGGTCTTCCAGAAGTGGATGGCCGCCACCCGACCCGAC
>JAKAWK010000034.1 GCA_021827365.1 Nitrospirota bacterium | reverse complement strand
CGTGAATTTCTTGAGTCCAAAATCATCCAGGACGAGGAGGTCGGGCTTGATCATCCGTTTCCGGAACTTCAGGACCTGTCCGGTCCGGTGGGCCTCCTGGCGTTCATCGAGCCATTCCGTGACGGAGAAGTGGAGAACGGTCTTGCCGATGTGACAGGCCTGGGCTCCGGCGGACTGGGCCAGAAAGGACTTGCCGACTCCCGTCTGACCGATCAGGACCAGAGGACGTCCGGAGTGGAGCCAGGAGAGACTGGAGATCTCCTTGAACTGGGCCTTGGTCAGGGAACGGGGAGCGGTGAAGTCATAATCCTCAAAGCGGGCCTGGCCCTTGATGCGGGACGCCCGGAGACGGGTGCGGATGCCCCGCTGTCTCCGGAAGTCGCTCTCGGCCTGGAGCAGGGCATCGAACGCCTCTTCAACAGTCCAGTTGTGCCGGCGGACCTCATCAAGCACCCAGTCGAGCCGGGCGTTCATGCCGGAAAGTTTGAGGTCGGCCAGCAGGGATCGGGTACGGGACAGGGTCATCGGACAGTCTCCTTGATGGGGGGAGAGGATGGGGAGCGCAGCATGGGATTGCCGGGACGGCGATGGGGCGTCCGGTCCGGAAGAGGGGAAGGCTGGGTCCGAAGGCTTTGGAGAAGAGCCTGAAAGAGCCGGACCCGGATGCTTCCCCGGGAGCGAAGAAGGGTGACGGCCTGGTGAAGGACGGCGTCGGCCCGCTCGGGACCCAGAAGATCCCGTTCGGTTCGGGCGGTGCGGAGGAGACCCTGAACTCGCCGGAGGTGGGCCAGGCTGTCTTCCTGGAACAGGTCTTCGACCAGGGCGCCCAAAGCGGGAGACAATCCCCGGGCCTGGGAGAGGAGGAGTTGGGGGGTGGCCTCCCGATAGGCCTGGGCATTGGGGGGAAGATGCGCCGGATCCACGATCCGGTGGCCGGAATGGCCGAAATAGCGCCCATAGAGGGCAACCCGTTCGGTCTCGACGAAGATCTCGACCTGGCGGGCAGTGAGCCGCACCCGGACCTCCTTGCCCCGATGAAGAAAGGGAACGGAGTAATAGGCGCCCTCGAGCGCGATGGTCGAGTCCGGATGGACGCGGCATACCTTCCAGTCGATCAGGCTGTAGGGTTCCTCGGGAAGAGGCTTCAGGGCGGCCTTCTCGGTCCTTTCGAACCGTTCCCGGCGGGAGATCCGGAATCGGGTGTGCGGACGCTCGTTGATCCGGGGGATCAGGAGCGAGAGCGCCTCGTTGATCTCGGACAGGCTTCGGAAGCGGCGATTCCGGAAACTCCAGCGGATGTGCCGCTGAAGGATGCCGATTGCGCCCTCAACGAAGGATTTGTCCCGGGGACGCCCCGCCCGGGCCGGAACCACGGCCGTTCCATAATGAATGGCCAGATCCAGATAGGCGGGGTTCAGATCCGGATCGTAGAGATGGGCCTTCAACACCCCGGTCTTGGTGTTGTCCGGAACGGTGACCCGGCTCACCCCGCCAAAATAGGCATACATCTTCTGGTGGGCCAGGAGCCAGCTGGCCTTTTTCTGGTCGACGGTCGCAAGGGCAAACAGGAGTTGGCTGTGGCAGAGAATCCCGACAAAGATCTGGGCCTTCTGGGGGCGGTTCCGTTCGTCCCACCACAGGACCGGATCGCCGGAATAATCGACTTCGCAATGGCCCCCGGGCTCAAACTCCCGGAGGGTGACCGTCTCCTTGAGAAGCGGAGCAAATCGCCGGTTCAGGTACTTCCAGAAGTTCGGGTAACTGGTCCGTTCGGAGGCCCGTTCTTCCCAGATCCGCTTGAGCTCATGGCCGTCCCGGATCTCCCGGTCCACCGCCTCCCAGTCCACCCCGTCCGTCCAGAGGGGTTCGGGGACAGCCGCTGTCCCCAGAACGGTGGGTGCCTCGTTCCCCAACCCCCGGATCTCGGCCACCCGGCTTCGCCGGAGAGACAGGGAGCGGGCGATCTGCCGATCGGACAAACCTTCCTGAATCAGACGCAACACCTCGTGAATCCTTACCATCGTCAGTCCTTTCCTGGGCATCGTGTCTCCTTCTTTTTAAAAGGGAATCAAAGAAGACACGATTATGACTGACGCTCACGGGGTGGATCCCGTTCAGGAAATCGAGTGGATCCCTACGATGAAATTGAGTGGATCCCGTTCAGGAAATCGGATGGTTCCCTACGGTGAAATCAGGTGGATCCCAAAAAGGAAATTTTGCAGCAATCGACCGTTCCAGGTTGTAGCCGTTCTTGACGACCGCCTTTCGTCCCTTCAGGTCCCGAACCAACTTCCATTGCTCCAAAAATTCTTCCAGCTCCGCCTCCACGGCCACCTGGAGAAGTTTCCGGGCCTCTTCCCTGAGATATTCGTGAGCGCATCGATGGATTCTGGACCTTTTTTCCCCTTTGACGTATTCTTCTTTCTCAAGGCGTACTCCTTCTTTTTCGCTGAAATGCTGTGTTTGTGGTGAACCACATTTCAGCAGAGCGCGCCGCTATTGGCAATCCTCCCTCATACACTTCTTTCCAGCATAACTCGCAATGTCAGACGGCTCGCTGAACCCGTACTTGGAAGCATTGTAGACGTTAGGGCTTGTAGGATTTGATGCAGGAAGTTAAACAACACTATTAGCGGCATTGTCCGTTATCCAAACGTTTCCGGAACCATCTATAGCAATACCAAACGGATTGATGAAGCAGCACAATGTGCAGTTCGAACTGGAGTATGTTACTGATGCCGAAGGATTGCTTGGAATAAATTTCGTGACGCTCGCATTGTTGGTATTCGTAAGCCAAATCTTGGTTGATGGATCAATGGCATCGAGATATGGATTGTAGATTCCATACGAGCTACCAGAATTATTAGTGATGGTCCCTGACTGGGAAATTTCCGTAAGGCTCCCATTTCCTGACGAATCCCCTTCATTTGCAATCCAGATGTTGTTTGTTCCGTCTACGGCTATTCCCAAAGGAAAAAATGGAGATGTAAAATGAGACGAATAAACGATTGGAGAGTTTGAGGATGCTGAAGGGATTTCGGTAATACTGTTCCCGGTCAGATTGGTTATCCAGACGTTGTTGTTTCCATCAACAGCAACGTCCGCCGGGCGGTCGAAGTGGAAGGAAGTAGAGGAATAAACGATAGGGGCATTTGGATTGAATGCCGGCAGTTCCGTTACTGTATTTCCGCCGAAATTCGTAACCTAAACGTTGTTATAGCCATCAACGGCAATGCCGGTTGAAAGACTGAACGAAAAACTTTTGCCGGAAAAAGTCACCCCACCTGAAGGAGTGCAGGAAATAGGCGCACTTGTGCTTCCACCACCACCGCATGAAGCCAAGAATATTGAAAAAGGCACGACCCAGGTCAGGTGCACTCTCATTCATCCATCCTCTGCACCAAATCCTCCGCCCTCAAATGCGTGTACCGCGCCAACATCTGAAGCGTCTTGTGGCCGGTAATAGTTCTGACCTCCATCGTATCAAATCCCTTTTCGAAAAGGCGACTGGTTGCTTCGTGCCGGAGATCGTGGAAGTGAAGCCCGGAGATCCCGGCCATTCGGCAGGCCCTGGCGAAGTCCTGGGAGATCGCGTCCAGTCCAATATCCCAGACCTTCCCATCGATTCGCCGGGTGTTCAGGCGTTCCTTGAGGATTGTCAATGCAACGGAGGAGAGGGGGACGATGCGCTTTTGTCCGTTTTTTGTTTCCGGAAGCGTCACGATCCGTTTCTTAAGATCCACCATGTCCCAAGTCATTCCCGCAATCTCTCCCCGGCGCATGGCGGTTTCCAGGGCGAAGCGGATCACCTGGTTCATTTCTTCGGATGAGGATTCGAGGAGCTTTTCCAGTTCTCCCGGCTGAAGGCGACGGTCCCGCCCGGAGGGAGGGGAAGGCATTCGGATGGATTTGACCGGATTGGTGAGCCCTTCCATCCCCCATTCTTTCCGGGCAATTTCGAAGAGATGGGAAATGACGGCAAGATCGAGCCTGACGGTATTGGCGGAGGTTCCGGATTTTATTCGCGCATCACGCCACGCGGCGATATCCTTCCCCTGAATAGTGGCGAGAAAGCGTTTTGCCAAAGGATGGACCTTCCACGAGCGAATGCGCTTTTTTTCTTGCGGGTGTCCTTTTTTGACGGAAGAGATTTCCCGCTCATAGCGGTCAAGGGCTTCGGAAAGTGTTGTGCTCTCGGACTCCTTTCGGGAGAAATAAACGCCCCGGACCATTTCTGCTTCGGTGATCTTTGCCCAGGCTTCGGCCTCACCTTTTGTGTCGAATGTCCGGCCTATCTGCCCAAAGCCTTTCTTTTTAACAAGGGCTTGCCAGGATCCCGAACGCTTGCGAAACGTCGCCATCTTTGACCCTCCTTATTAGGCGAGGAAAGGGTATCATTTAGCTGTACGGGTGACAAGAGGGTGACAAATTATTGGAAAATTACCAAGGAATTTTTCTTAGAATGGCTTATTTATTGGTGCTCGGGAGGAGAATCGAACTCCTATGGTGTCACCACCGGCGGATTTTGAGTCCGCTGCGTCTGCCTGTTCCGCCACCCGAGCAAGAGAGGAGAATGAACCTGTCGATTATACGGGGATGTCCGGGCCAAGACAAGGAGGAAGAAGACAAGACGAAACCTCCTTCCCTCTTGAACTTTAAGCCAGGATTTACGAGAGTTCGCCTTCGGAATCGGGGGAACGGAAAGGTCCCTTAAACCCCCGGATCATCTTCCGACCAGAGGATAGTCTTCCGGCCGGGCCTTCGACCAGAGCATGACATACTGGCTCACAAGGAGAAGATAATGCTGGGGGTTTTTTCCTGTCGGAAAGGGGGCCATTCCCCGGACTTCACCGACGGCGGTGATGATGTGGCCGGGTCCCATGGAGATTGTCCTGTTCTCTTCCCGTCCGAAGACGATGAATGCGCTTCCGGAGTGACGCTTTTTCGGTCGGTGTTCTCCGATGACATGCATGGCAGGAGTAAAGAGGATGAATTCGTTTTTGGGATCTAGAATGATCTTTCCTGGCGGCGGATGCGGATAGGCGTCCCGGTCCAGGGGAAGGTCCCGGATGAGAAAGTACCGTCCTATCGGAGCATCGTAACGTCTCAAGATCTGACCTCCCAGGACGGCGACCCTTCCCACGGGAAGCGGCTTGTGGCTCACGATTTCGGAAAGCAGGTCCGGTTCCTGCCGGGTAATGAAGACGGTGGGTTGGGGAGGAAGGTGATAGGCGCAAGCGGACAGGAACAAAATGGCCGAAAAAAAGGCGATGCGCAAGGAAGACATTGATCGGAGCAAGAGAATTCCCCCCTGAGATGTGACCAATTTGAGATCGATCGGTCGTATGACCGGAAAGATACTGAAGCCCTCCGAATCTTGGCATTTTACACCCATATGGCCTGATCAATTCAAGGGGGCCAAGATCAGGATCCTTTCTTGGGTGTCCTCAAGGAAAAGGCCAGGGCATTGATGTCCTGCAAGGCTCTTTTGACGAGATTTCTCGCTTCTTCCAGTCCCTGTTCGTCCAGGATCTCCGGAATATGGACAGGGTCGCCACAAACGAAGTAAGCTTCTGTGAAAGGGAGCGGCACCAGAAATCCGTCCCAGCTGTTGAGCTGAAGAAAGGTCTGGAAGGAGACGGCCAGGGGAATGATTGGCCGTCCGCTTTTCTGGGCCAGGACAAGAAGTTCCTCCTTGATCTCGAAGGGCGGGCCCTTCGGTCCGTCCGGAGTCAGGACGAGATGAAGGTGCGGGTTTCTCGCAAGTCTCAGGAGGTCCTTGAGGGCAGAAATTCCGCCCCGTGTCGAGGATTCCCGGACTGTTCCGATTCTCCACCGGTTAAGGATGCGTTTAGTGAATTCTCCGTCCCGGGAGAGAGAGACGAGGGTCGAGATCCTGAAGGGTTTTCCGAAATAAAGAAGGGGCATCGCCAGAAGCTGGTTGTGCCAGAATGTAATGAGCATTCCTTCTTCACGGATATACCGCTCTCGATAGGATTCGCAGTGTAAATAGGTTTTCCGGAGAGAGGCCAGGTAAAATCGGAGACACACCCAGATTACAAGAGAGGCCAAGGAAAGAAGAAATCCGTTTCCTCCCTTCCGGTTTTCTGGGTTGTCGTTTTTTGAGGAATCCACCTTGATCCTGAGTCACAGGCCCTTGAAGGGCGCCCTGTTCGGTTCTGCGTTTCTTCCAGGAGACGAGCTCGAGACCCTTGCCAGGGTCAGCGGGTCGAACATGGCCCTTTTCTACCGGAGCTACGAGGTGATTCTGGCCTCCCCCACCCTCCGGATGATATGGCCGGACGGGACACTCGGATCGAATATTGCCAGATTCCGGGAGTTTATGGAAGAGACGGTGGCTCCCGCCGAAAAAATGCATCTGGGGGAATTTTTCAAGGGGGCCGAGGCCGAAGGCGGGGTCGCCTCCGATGTCTTTCTGCTTAAGGCCGGTCGCCTCAAGGAGACCGGCCTTCTCGGACTTGTTGTTTTCATTTTTTCCTGGGGCCGATTTCTTGTCGTTGTTCCAGGGGAGGCCCCGGGACAGGTTCGGGAAATTCTCGCCTCCCTGTCAGGGGCCACCCTGGAGCCGGTCCGGACCGCGCTTGACTGTTGGGTGGAGGACTCGGAGATCGAGTTTGTCCTGACCGGCTTGCTTGAGCGCTTTCCGGAGGAGTTCCGGGGGAATTCGGGTTTTTTCCGGAAGGCCGGGGTTTCTGTACCGGAAACCCAGACCCAGATATTCGATATTTCCTACATTTACCGGAACCAGAGATGGCAGAGGGATGTTCTTGAGGGTGAGCTTGTGGCCGGGTCGCCGGACGGGACCATGGTCTGGAAGCGACCGGGAGACTTGGGAAAGGATTCTTCCGGACTTCCTCCGGTTTTCCGCGAACGGGGAGTGCGCGTCGGCAACGAGGTTCTGATTCGATTTTCCGTCTTTCTGGGAGGAGTCTTCCCGCTGGGCGACATTCCCGTTCCCATCCAGGCCCTGACGAACGGCGGGCTTCTCCGGATGAACCGGTTCATCCGGGAGATCTCGATGGAGCTTGTCCCCCGGGCCCAGTCCCTGACCTCCGGCCATTTCCATTTTTGCCGTTACTGGACCGAGAGCGGTTTTTCGGTAAGGGGACTTGAGGAGATCGCCCGGATTATCGATCCGGCAAACTGGCGGAACCTTATGGTGCTCCCCTTCTGGGAAACCGGACCGGACTCTCTTGCGGAGGTGAAGGGGGCATGCCGTGTCTCCGACCCATTCTTTGTCGATCCCGCCAAGAACATGGGACTTCTCCTCCTGCGAGACTGCAGCGAATGGCATGCCAGAAATGTCGTTGTCCGCCACTTTCGCAAACGGGTCAGTGCTCTGGTAGAATCTCCCGTTTCCGTCGGACGATTTCTGTCGGGAGAATAGCCTGAAACGGGAGACCGGCTCTCGGGGAATCTCCCTGTCTTTGGATGACTTGAAGGAAAGGATGAGCCAGATGAATCAGAAAATGGAATCCGGGGCGGTAAAGCCTCCCGACGCCACGATCGACCTTCGGGGGGTCAAGTGCCCCTTCAATTTCGTCAAGACAAAGCTCAAGCTCGAGGCGATGGAATCCGGAGAGACCCTTTCGGTCATCCTCGATCCGGGGGAGCCCATCGCCAATGTCCCGCGGTCGGTGCAGGAGGAGGGCCATGCTCTTCTCGGGATGACCGAACGGCCGGACGGACTTTTCGAGATTCTTGTCAAGAAAGCCTGAGCCTATTCCGGAGTGTCATCTCCCGCAAGACGGTAGGCGGTGTTTCTGGACAGGCCGAAGGCCTTTGCAAGGAATCGGGCCTTGTCCGCCCGGGAGGCCGAAAGATGACTGAGCGCCTCAAGGACGGAGGGAGGAATTTCCTTGAATCTTTTTTCCGGAGGCGCTCCCTCCACGACAAGAACCAGCTCTCCCAGTAGAGGAGCCGAATCGAGAAGGTCCCGGACTTCGGGAATGCGTCCCCGGTAGAAGCTTTCATGGAGCTTCGTCATCTCCCGGGCCACCGAGACATGTCGATCGGGTCCCAGGACCTCCTCCATCGTCCCGAGCGTCCGGACGATCCTTCTGGGGGTCTCGAAAAAGACAAGAGATTCCGTTCGGGAGGACGATTCCCGAAGAAATCTTTCCAGGTCTCCCCGACCCCGGGGAAGAAAACCTCCGAAAAAAAACTGGTCTTCGAAAAGGCCGGATGCTGACAGGGCCGCCAGGATAGAGGAGGGTCCCGGAACGGGGTGAACGGGAAGACCCCGGCCGATCGTCTCCGAGACGAGAGCCGAACCGGGATCGGAAATAAGGGGAGTCCCGGCATCCGAAACAAGGGCGATCGATTCTCCCTTCTCCATCCTGTGAAGGAAAATCGGGATCTTTTCGTTCCGGTTGTGTTCGTGGTAGGAGACGCAGGGGGTTGCGATCTTGTAGTGGTCGAGAAGATGCCGGGTGACCCGGGTGTCTTCCGATGCGACAAAATGGACTTTCGCCAGGACATCGAGGGCCCGGATTGTGATATCTTTCAGATTTCCGATCGGAGTCGAGACAAGATAAAGGGCGCCTCCGGGATGGTCATACACCGGATGAAAGCTCCCGATTGTCGATCAGGCGGGTCTTTCCCAGAAAGACGGCAGCCAGAAGAAAGGCCTGGGGGGGGATTTCGGGGCCGGTGACAGGGAGGAAGGTTTGCCGGTCGGCGATGGCGACATAGTCCACCCGGAAACCCGCTCCTTCAAGACTCCGGGAGAGGTCGTCGCGAAGCGCAAGCCGTTCTTCGGGATCTCTTTCGGCCAGCTCGCTCCACCGGGTCGCCGTCCGCTCGAGAAGGGAGGGAAAGAGGGCGGCCTGTTCCCGCTCTTCCGGGGACAGATACCGGTTCCGCGAACTCAGGGCCAGTCCGTCGGGCTCCCGGACGGTCGGATGTCCCAGAACCCTGACGGAGAGATTGAGGTCCCTGACCATGGCCTGGATCAGGAAAAGCTGCTGGCGGTCCTTTTCTCCGAAAATGGCACCCTCGGGGGAGAACAGGTGGAAGAGCTTGAGGACGATGGTCAGAACCCCGTCGAAGTGTCCGGGTCTCGAAACACCGCAGTAAAGCTTCCCTGCAGGACCGGCCGACACGGTCACCTGGCCTCCGGGTGGGACGATTTCCCCGGCAGCGGGCAGGAAGACAAGGTCGGTACCCCGACCTTCGAGAAAGTCCAGGTCCTCTGCTTCCGTTCGGGGGTAGCGGTCGAGGTCCTCTCCGGGACCAAACTGAAGGGGGTTCACGAAGATCGATACGGCCACAAACTCCCCTTCCGACTTGGCCCGGTCGATCAGGGCGCCGTGGCCGTCATGAAGGGCCCCCATGGTCGGAACAAGCCAGCTGCGGACCGTCCGTGAAGGGGGAAGCAGGGTCCTGAGTTCAGAAAAGGATCGTGCGACGCGCATGGATGCGATTGTACCACAGGAAAGAGAGGGAGTCCTTGGCCAAAAAGGAACAGGAATCGTATCGGTGCCCGTCCTGCGGTTACCGTTCGCCCAAATGGATGGGGTTCTGTCCGGCGTGCCACGAGGCTCCGGAGGGCCTCGTCCCCGAGGAAACACCCGGAGGAAGGGTTGACCGTTACGTCCGGGAAGGTGTGGTCCGGGCATCGGAGGCTTCCCGGGCACTTCCCATCGGGGATGTGTCTGTCGGTGAGACTCTCCGGACATCCACAGGACTCTCCGAGTTCGACCGGGTCTTGGGAGGAGGTATCGTTCCAGGATCCTTCATCCTTCTCGGAGGTGATCCGGGAATAGGAAAATCGACTCTGGTCCTTCAGATGGTCTCCCACCTCGCCCGGGAAAAAACTGTCCTGATCGTTTGCGGCGAGGAATCTCCCGAGCAGATCCGAATGCGGTTCGACCGTCTTGAGGGCCGGAAGAAAAACCCTGCCCGCCTCTATCTTCTTCCGGAGACGGACCTTTCCCTCGTCCTTTCGGAGGCGGCCAGGCTCTCTCCGGATCTCCTCATCGTCGATTCGATCCAGACGGTCTTTCTCCCCGAATGGACCCAGTCGGCCGGATCGGTGATCCAGCTTCGGGAAACGGCTGCGACACTCCTCGAGTTTGCCAAGCGCTCCCGGGTCTCGACCCTGGTGATCGGGCACGTGACCAAGGACGGAACGATCGCTGGTCCCCGGGTGCTGGAGCATCTTGTGGATACCGTTCTTTACCTCGAGGGGGAGCGAGGCCAGCCTCTCCGGGTCCTCAGAACGGCCAAGAACCGGTTCGGTCCCACCCAGGAGGTGGGCCTCTTCGAGATGGAGGAGACCGGGCTCACAGAGGTCGTGAACCCTTCTGCCTTTTTTCTAGAAGGCCGGGAGGCGGGCCGTCCCGGGTCGGTGGTAGTCTGTGGCATGGAGGGGTCGCGCCCCATCCTTGTCGAGCTCCAGGCCCTGGCGGCCTCGACCTCCCTGCCGATGCCCCGGCGGGTCAGCCAGGGGGTGAATCCGAACCGGCTCTCGCTTTTGACGGCCGTCCTGGTGCGCAGGATAGGGATCGATCTCTCAGGCATGGACCTCTACCTGAATGTCGTGGGGGGCGTGGATCTCGAGGAAACGGCCCTCGATCTCGGGATCGCCATGGCCATTGTCTCGAATGTCCGAGACCTGCTCCTTCCTTCCGACTGGGTTGTCGTGGGGGAGGTGGGGCTGGCAGGAGAGGTACGCCGAATCCCGGGACTTCATGAAAGGATGGCCGAAGCGGCCCGACTGGGATTTACGCACATGATCGGGCCTGCCCTGCCGACGGGAAAATCCAAAAATCCCCCCCGGGGCCTCGTCTACCATCCGGTGACCGATCTTCGCGCTGCCCTCAACTTTCTTGAAAAAAACTACGGAAAAAAGGAGGTCCTTCCTTGATTCATCTTGCGGTGGAGACCTCGACCGAGATGACCGACATGGCTCTTCTTTCGGAGAATAAGCTTCTCGTCCGTCTGTCGATTCTTCGACCTGGCGGAGCCTCCGAGATTCTTGTGCCGGGACTTGAAACCCTTCTTGGCATGGCGGGGGAAAAGAAGGAATCGATCGCCCTTGTCTCTTCTTCGGCCGGCCCCGGGACCTACACCTCCATCCGGGTTGGCCATCTTTTTTGCAAGGGGCTGGCCTATGCGATCAGAATTCCTCATCTTGTCGTCTCTCCGTTTCTTGTCTTAGCCGAACAGGCCCTTGCCCATGCCGGCAGGGGAGAAGACTATCTGGTGGTGCTCCTCGACGCCCGCCGGGGGGAGGTGAACGCCTGTCTCTTTGATCCCTCCCGCTCTTTGTTCCCCCTTCCCGGGGCCGGGGAGGTTTTTTCCGGGCGTGCAGTCGCCCCCGGGAGGGTTCTGGAAGCTCTTCCTTCGGGAAAGGGGCGGATCGTCGGACCCGGAGTGGTCCACCTCGGGGACGGGGTTCTGCAAAAGGACGGAGGAAGGGAGTCTCCGCTTCTGATTCATGATCTTCCCCGCGCGGAAACCATGGGTCGGCTGGCCATCCGGCAATGGAAAGTCCGTCCGCAGGAGGGTGGATCCGATAGTTCCCTTCTTTACGGGCGTGATTCGGTCATCGCCTGAAGATTTCAATTCCCCGCTTGCGGCCCGGCCATGGGGGGGATAAGATAGGGCCGACCTCATGGCTTTAATGATATCTCATGACCGACCCGACCCCCGGGAGTCCGAAAATGTCTGAACCCCTGCCGGAAATTCCGGCCTCTCCCGTTTCCGGTCTCCGTTCCGTGGATCTGACCACCGGGCTTTGGCCCGAGGTGGTCGGAAAATTCATAGAGACAATGCCTTTGGAGGACCGACAGGCCTTTGGGGCCGGGCCATCTCTGGTCATGGAGCTTGCCTCCGGAAGGCTCGGACGTTTCGAGGGGCTCTATGATCCCGGCCGGGCAGCCCTTCTCGGGATGGTTGGGGGGTGGGTGCTCGATTATGAGGCCGAAATACATCTATTGTATATTCGATCGAGTGACAGGCGCCGGGGGTTCGGAAGGAAGCTTCTTTCGTCATTTTTGGACAATCTCGATGCCGCCGGTGTCCGGGCCTCCTATCTCGAGGTGCGGGAATCGAACAGGATCGCGAGATTTCTTTATTATTCTCTGGGATTCAAGTTGCAGGGTGTTCGCAAGAACTATTATCAGAACCCGACCGAAGACGGTCTTGTGATGGTCCGGGAGGTTACGGGAGACATCCCCGCCGCACCCGGGGAAACTCAGCAGGAGGATTGACTATGGATGAACTGAAGAAGAAACGACACGAACTCGACTCTCTCAAGTCCCGCCATGACAGTCTGGAAAATCGCCTTTCCGATCTCGTCAGGAAAGGGCACTGGAATGAGGAGGAAACGCAGGAAATGAGCCGGATCAAATGGGAAAAGCGCAACCTGAAGGAAAAGATCGTCCAGGGAGAAGCCCAGCTTTCCAAGATGGTGGAGAGTTCCTGAGAGATGTTTGGAATCGGTCTGCCGGATCTTCTCTTCATCCTGTTGCTCCTCATCGTCTTGGTGAAGCCTTCGGAATGGCCCACGGTGGCCCGGCGGACCGCCCGGACCTTTCTGGCCCTCCGCCGCTCCTTCACGCCGGTCCTTGAGGAGATGCGCGGGGTGAGGGATTCCATTATGGCCGAGGCCTCGAGCGTTTCCCCGTCTCATTCCGTCCCCGAAAACTGGGCTCCCAGGCCCCAGGGATTCCAGAAGGGGGGAGAGCCTGTGATCGAGTCTTTTCCTGATCTCAGATGACAGAGGAAGGAGAGGGGAGATTCCTCCCCTTCATGGAGCATGTGGTGGAGCTCCGCAGGAGGCTCCTCAGAACCCTGGTATGGGTGGGGCTGGGATTTGCCATGAGCTTTCCCTTTTCCGAAAGGATGATCTCCTTTCTGGGAAAATTGTCGGGAACCCCCCTGGTCTTCACCACACCCACCGAGGCTTTCTGGATCACGATCAAGACCGCCTTTTACGGTGGGCTTGTCCTGGCCTTTCCCGGGTGTCTCTACGAAGCCTGGGCCTTTGTCTCTCCGGGACTGTACCGTGACGAGCGCCGGTCGATCCTCCTGTGGGTGGGAGGAGGAACCGTGTTCTTTCTTTTGGGTGTGGCCTTTTCCTTCTTCGTGGCCCTTCCTGCGGCCCTCTCCTTTCTGGTGCATTTCGGGGAGGGGGAGGGGCTTCGGGCCTTTATGTCCGTGGACCGGACCATTTCCTTCGAGTGGCGATTTCTTCTTGTCTTCGGACTGATCTTCGAACTTCCCGTCCTTATGGGTTTTCTCTCCGACCGCGGGCTGGTCGCCCCCGAAGCCTTCCGAAAGAGCCGCCGATGGGCGGTCGTCGGCAACGCTGTCCTGGCCTCCATCCTCTCTCCCACCCAGGATTTTCTCAACATGATGATCATGTTCGTCCCTCTTCTGCTCCTCTACGAGCTCGGAATCCTTGCCTCTTCCTGGGCCGCTTCACGACGGCAGAAAAGACTTTCCGGGGGAGCTGCCGCCCCCTCCTGAACCCGGAACGGGGGTCGTTGCTTGAATGAATCCGCCGTGTGCGATATTCTGTCCCGACAAGATTTTTTTGGAACAGATCCCGCATCCGGTTCCGGCGATCCAGTCCTTTCAAGTTGGCATTTCTGAGCTGCAAGGAGAATTTCCCGTTGCCCCTTTTCGCTCCATCCCTGCGTGATCTGACCGATATCGCCCGAGATCTGGGAATCCCTCCCTCCCATTACCATCCTTACGGACCTGGCCGGGGAAAGATCGATCCGCGTTTTTTGGGGACAAACCCCGGGAAAAAGGCCCGCTACATCCTGGTCTCGGGAATGACCCCCACTCCGGCCGGAGAAGGAAAGACGACGACCTCCATCGGTCTCTCCATGGGGCTGGAAAGACTCGGCCTGCGTTCCGTGGTCACCCTCCGTCAGCCCTCGATGGGTCCGGTCTTCGGAATCAAGGGAGGCGGCGCAGGAGGAGGGCGTTCGACCATTGAACCCTCAACCGTCCTGAACCTGCATCTGACGGGGGATATCCATGCCGTGGCGGCGGCCCACAACCTTCTGGCGGCGGCGATCGACAATTCCCTTTACCATGGCAATCCCCTGGAAATCGACCCTCTGTCGGTGACCTGGAGCCGGGTTGTTGACATCAATGACCGCTCCCTCCGGCGGATCGTGGTGGGATTGGGGGGGCCCGGCTTCGGGATTCCGCGGGAAAGCCGGTTCGAGATCGCCGTCTCAAGCGAGATCATGGCCATTCTGGCCCTTTCCCGCTCCTGGGAAGAACTGTCCGTCCGGCTGTCCTCCATCACCTTTGGCCGGAGCCGGGATGGCCGGCTTCTCCGCGCGTCGGACCTTGGCGTGGACGGGGCCATGGCCGCACTTCTCCGGGAGGCTCTCTGGCCAAACCTCATGCAGACCCAGGAAGGGACCCCCGCCATCATTCACGGCTCTCCCTTTGCCAATATCGCTCACGGAAACAGTTCGGTTCTGGGGGACCTTGTGGCCCTGGAAACGGCCGATGCCGTTGTAACGGAGGCGGGCTTCGGCTCTGACCTCGGAGGAGAAAAGTTTTTCGACATCAAGTGCCGGATTTCGGGGCGAGGCCCGGATGTGGCCGTCCTTGTTGTGACCACCCGTGGACTCCGGATGCATGGAGGGGTAGGGCAGGTTCGTTCGGGGCGCGCCCTTCCCCCGGAACTTTATGTGGCCAATCCCGCCGCCGTCCGGGCAGGAATCCCGAACATGGAGCGTCATGTGGCCATCTTAAGAGGGTTCGGGGTTCCCGTTGTGGTGGCCATCAACAGCCTGAACGGCGACAGTGCCGAGGAGCATGTGGCCATCGCCTCCGCCGCCCGCAAGGCCGGTGCGGCCGATGCCGTTGTTTCGACCCACTTTGCCGAAGGCGGGAAAGGGGCCGAATCCCTGGCCAGGGCGGTTCTTGATGCCGCTGAAAGTGGCCAGGCCTCCTGGAAACCCCTTTACGAACTTTCCGATTCTCCCGAAAAGAAGATCGAGAGGGTGGCAACGCGGATTTACGGGGCCGGATCCTTGTCGTGGTCGGATAGCGCCCGCTCGGAGCTCGACCGCATCTCGGGAACACCCGCGGCCGAATTCCCCGTCTGCATCGCCAAGACATGGGCCTCCCTGTCCCACGACCCGTCCAGGCTGGGAGCGCCTTCCGGATTTGTCTTTCCTGTCCGGGAGATCCGGATCCTGTCGGGGGCGGGATTCCTGCTGGCCATTGCCGGAGAGACCCAGACGATGCCGGGCCTGCCACGGGACCCGGCCTATTCCCGGATCAGTCTCTCGTCTGACGGAACAATAACGGGGATTGTGTGAAAAAGGAGACATCCTTCTTAATGCATTCGGTTCGAGGTATCCGTCCTTTTTCCGGAATGAGGGCTCTGATGGGGATCCTGTCCATGGGGTTTCTCATGGGGGCCTTCCCTTCCGTCTCTCCGGCCGCAACCATTCCGGCATCTCCCGCAGAAGCCTCTTCCGGGCAGGCCATCTCCGGACAGCAGGTCATGGCCAGGGCCTCCGACGTGGTCCATATCCTCGAGACATTCTTTCCCCCGGGCCAGGGACAGATCACGGAAACGGGACCGGACGACCAGGTGGCCCTTGACAGGGGAAGCCTCCAGGGCCTCTATCAAGGGGCTGTGGTCATGGTCTACCGGCCCGGATCCCCGTTTCGTGATTTCTATACAGGAGTTGTGATCGGCCACCGGGAGGAAAGGGTGGGATGGGTTGAGCTGACCTCCGTAGATCCCGCTTCTTCCCGGGGAATCTTTTCGGGCCATGGGTCGGCCAAGGCAGGAGACATGTTCCGGATGCCGGAGTCCCTTGTCCGGGTGGCCCTCGTTCCGGCCTCCCGCTATGCGGACCTGGGAGTCATGAGCCACCTGACGCGGGCTCTCCAGAAATCCCGGCGTTTTTCTGTGGTCGACCCCTTCCGGGTCGACCTTGCCATTCGTAAGATGGGGAAGGGATCCCTGACCGACCCGGCTTTCCGGGCAAGACTCGCCAGAAATCTCCGTGCCCAGAGCCTGATTCTGATCGATACGACCCTTTTGGGAGACCATGTTCTCCTCAACCTGGAAATTGCGGGGGGGATTTCGGGGAAAAAGGCCTTCACACTGGAGACCGGGCTCACCGGGGTCCGCCCCCTGTCGGGAGGAGGAGACCTTCTGGCCGGGGTCTCCCCCGACGTCCATGCTGCCAAACTTCCCCCCCTTTCCGTTCCGTTCAGGAGCGTGAAGCTTCCGTTTATTCCCTTCTTCCTGACTGAAGGACGGTACATCCCGGGAGAGGGAGAGATCACGGCCCTTTCCGATGGACGCCGGATCATCGTGGGAACGATCGGTAAAAGTCGCGTACGGACCCATTATCGGGAATCAGACCCGCGGGTCGAGGCCAACCGGCATGTCTTCATCTCCTCAGGTCCGATCATTCCTCCGGACAAGGAGCACCCGGGGCAAGACCAGATCGCCGTCACGAACATCGTGGGAGGCCAGCCGGATTCCTATATTCTGGACTACGACGGCACCACCTTCCGTCGCATCGCCAAGCATCTTCCGTGGTATATCCGGATCGTCCCCATGTCTGACGGGAGCTACAGCCTGATCGGGCAGAAGATGGGCGTCAACAACGCCTTCCTGGGCCATATCTATTTCCTCCGGTGGAGGCTTGACCATTTTGAAAAGGGAGAGAAGGTGGATTGGCCCAAGGCCATTACCCTTCTCGGAACCCTACCTGTCCGGACGGGAGGGAGGAGTGCCTTCCTCAAAATCGCCGGGGACAACCATCTCGAATATTACGACAGCCGGGGAGACCTTCGGTTCAAGAGCCCGATTTTTCTCGGGGGATATTCGAACCATTTTGTCTTCGGTCGACCCCACGCCCTTTTGCCGGTCCAGGCCAGAAGCGTCCGGGTCAAGGGACGCATCCTCGTCCTTGTTCCTCCGGGTGATCCGGGTCGGCCCATCGCCGTGGTCTACAAGAACATCCCCATGTCCTCGGGCTTCGGAAACTTCCAGGGTTACCAGTATGGCCAGGTTTATTTTTACCGCTGGACAGGAGTCAACTGGACACTCCTGGGCGAGCTGACCCGGGTCAAGAACTTTATCCGGGACATTGCAATCATGGACGATCCGGCCACCGGGTCCCCCATGCTCGTGGTGGGGACCGAGCCGGTCTTCAATTTCATGAACATCCAGAACCTGATCGTGAAGGAAGGATCCCTCCTGTATTTTCACCTTCCCGAGCCGGTCAGCCGGTTTCTCCGGAAGGGGGGGGCCGAGCCAACCCTTACCAATCGCCCTTCCGGAGCCGGACAGCCAAAATGATTTCCAAGCCGGATACGATGGGTCCCCGGACCCAGGAATCTCCCGACTGGCTTGTGCGGCCACCGGTCCATCTGGCCATCATCATGGACGGCAATGGCCGTTGGGCCCAGAAGCGTCATCTTCCAAGGGTGGCGGGCCATCGCCAGGGGGCCCAGGCGGTCAGGCGGACAGTGACGGCCTGCCGGGCCTGGGGCATCCGTTATTTGACCCTCTATGCATTCTCGTGGGAAAATTGGAAGAGATCCCGACTTGAGGTCGATGCCCTGATGCATCTTCTCGAAGATTATCTGGACCGGGAAGAGTCTCTCATGATCGAAAAATCGATCCGTTTCCGGGCCATCGGTGACCGCTCCCGCCTTCCTCAAAGCGTTTTGAAGCGTCTTGAGCATGTGGAGGCGAGCACCGGAAGGGGCATGGCCATGGACCTGACATTGGCCCTTTCCTATTCGGGACGGGAGGAGATCCTGGCAGCCGCCCGCCGGATGGCGTCGGACGCTATCGCCGGAAAAATAGATCCGGCAGCCATCTCACAAGAGGACTTTGGCCGGTACTTTGATTCTTCTGGCCTTCCCCCTCCCGATCTTCTCGTCAGAACCAGCGGGGAATACAGGGTCAGCAATTTTCTCCTGTGGCAAATCGCCTATACGGAACTTTACTTTACCGGCGTATACTGGCCGGATTTCGGGGAAGAGGATCTGAAACAGGCCTTGCTGGACTTTCAGGAACGTCAGAGGCGATTCGGGACCGAAGGGGGAACGTCCGAGATCTCATCCGGCGTGACGGAACGCTGATGGAGCTTGTTCGGCGTCTTGTCGTGGCGGCGATCGCGATCCCGATGATCGTGGCTCTGGTCCTGTGGGCGACCCCGTTCCTTTTTTTCCTGGTTCTGGCAGGATTTGTCGTTTTGGCCCAGTATGAGTTCTATCGGCTTTTTCCCGGAATTTCTTTTGATAGCGGTGTCTGGCTTGGCTTGACAGCAGGGGCGGGTTTTCTTTACGTGATCTATCTCAAAAGCACCGGATCCGTTCCCCCAGAAACACTCGAGGTGGTGGCGGCCCTGCTCCTCCTGACTGTCATGGGGGGAACGCTCCTTTCCGGGGGAGTCTCCCGGATGGGCCAGCTTCCGGTCGTCTGGCTCGGCGTCATGTACATCCCGTTCCTTCTCGGGACGATTCTCCTGATCCGGGGTGTTCCGGGAGGGGCTCGCTGGATCCTGTATCTTCTGGCTCTGACGTGGATTGTCGATTCGGGGGCGTACTTTGTCGGTAAGATGCTCGGACGACGCAAGATGGCCCCGGCAATCTCCCCTGGCAAGACCTGGGAAGGGGCGATCGGTGGCACCATCGCCGGGGTCCTTTTCAGTGTTCTTGTCATTTCCTGGCTCCCGGCACCCCTGTCCCGGGGGACTATGTTCTGGATCTCCCTTCTTCTGTCCGTGACAGGACAGCTGGGCGACCTGGTGGAGTCGGGGTTCAAGAGACAGGCTGGGGTCAAGGATTCGGGCCATCTTCTTCCGGGGCACGGAGGAATGCTCGACAAGGTGGACAGCCTCATTTTCAATGCGCCTGTCCTGTATGGGGTCCTTATTTTCTACGAGGGACTCAGCTCTCCCGTCATCGTTTAGGAGAGGATCGAGATGCACAACAACGCAATAAAGGCAGGGGGCCGTGTCGGCCTTTCCATCCTGGGATCGACAGGGTCGATCGGGCGTTCCGCGCTGGACATCGTCCGGGCCCATCCGGGCCGCTTTCGGATCAGGGGTCTGGCCTGCGGAAAAAACTTAGGCCAGATCCTTCTACAGGCGCGCGAGTTTCTTCCGGAACTCCTGTCGGTGGACGAAAGCCTTTATGATCAGGTTCGGGAGGCGCTTTCCGGCTCCGGGATCCGCGTCATGGCCGGAACGGAAGGGGCCTGTGCCGTGGCGGCTCTTCCTGACGCGGAGGTCCTTCTTTCCGCGATTGTCGGAGAGGCTGGTCTTGCGCCGACATGGGAGGGAATCCTTCCCGGGCGGACCGTCGCCCTGGCCAACAAGGAAACCCTGGTTGTGGGCGGACAGACGGTAATTGACCGGATCCGCTTGAAAGGCGCCCGACTGGTCCCGGTCGACTCCGAGCACAGCGCCATCTACCAGGCCATGAGGGGCCATCCCTGGTCTGGCGTCCGCCGGGTCATCCTGACGGCCTCCGGCGGGCCCTTCTTCGGGAAGACGCGGACAGACCTGGATTGCGTGACACGGGAAGAGGCCCTGAACCATCCGACCTGGAAGATGGGTCCCAAGATCACCATCGATTCGGCGACCCTTCTGAACAAGGGACTTGAGCTGATCGAGGCGCGCTGGCTTTTTGATCTTCCCGCCGACCGCATCGAGGTTGTCGTCCATCGCCAGAGCATCATTCATTCGATGGTCGAGTTCGAGGATGCCTCGGTCCTGGCCCAGATGGGGGTTCCCGACATGAAGGGACCGATCGCCTATGCCATTTCCGGAGAAGAACGCCTCCCCATTGGTGTCCCATTTCTGGATCTGGCCAGGACGGGCACGCTGACCTTCTTTGCTCCCGACCATGACACATTCCCGGCGATTCGCCTTGCCGCCCGATCGATCGCCCGGGCCGGGCAGGGTCCTCTCTACCTCAACATGGCGAACGAGGTGGCCGTCCAGGCCTTTCTGGAGGGACGGATCTCCTTTACCGGTATTTTTGAAATCTGGGAACGGGTCCTTTCGGAGGCCCCCTTGACCGTTCCGGACTCCCTCGAGGATATACGGAGGGCGGTTGCCCGTGCCACGGCCCTTGCAGAGGAAGCCGTTGCGCGGACCGGAGTCCAGAGTCCGGCCTCCGTTCCCTCCTGAGTTCCCCCTGATGAAAGGCAGAGACGCTTGACAGCCATAGTTTCATTCATTGTCGTGATCGGGGTTCTGATCCTGATCCATGAGTTGGGCCACTTCCTCGTGGCCAAGAGGTTCGGGGTCAAGATCGAAAAGTTCTCGATCGGATTCGGGCCGAAGGTGATCGCCAAAACCGTGGGAGAGACGGAATACCGCCTTTCCTGGATCCCCTTGGGGGGGTACGTGAAGATGCTGGGCGAGACCGACCCCGAGAAGGTGGCTCCCGAGGATCTTCCCCATTCCTTTTCCGCCCTTCCCGTTTCGAAGAGGATGATGATCGCGGCCGCCGGACCGGTGGCAAACTTTATCCTGGCCATTCTCCTCTTTGCGGCGGTTTTCTGGTCCGGGCTTCCGGTCATGGAAGCCGTGGTGGGCCAGGTCTTGCCTGGATCGCCTGCCGCTTCGGTCGGCATCATGAAGGGGGACAGGATCCTTTCGGTCAACGGCCAGGCCATTTCCCGCTGGGACGACCTCCGGAAGTTGATCGAACGGCAGGGGGGCCATGATGTGCTCCTGTCCGTCCGCCGGGGAGAGTCGACCCTCTCCTTCCGGATTGTTCCCAGGATCGAATCGGGAAAGAATCTTTTTGGAGAGGCCGAAAAGCAGGGGAAGATCGGGGTTGGCCCTTCCGGAACCTTCGTGACCCTCCGGTACGGATTTTCCGAGGGGCTGGGGCTTGCCGTCATCAAGACCTGGCGGATCGCCTCCATTAACCTCATCTCTCTGGGAAAGATGGTTACCGGTGACATCTCTCCCAAAAACCTGGGCGGCCCGATCCTTATCGCCCAGATGTCGGCAAAGGCCGCCAAGTCGGGGCTCTCGAACCTTCTTGTCTTCATGGGGTTCGTCAGTGTGACTTTAGGTGTCATGAACCTCCTTCCCATTCCCGTTCTTGACGGGGGCCATCTCCTCTTTCTCGCCGTGGAAGGTGTTTTGAGAAAGCCGCCCTCCCTCCGGGTCCGGGAGCTGTCGATGCAGGTCGGATTTGTCATTTTGCTGACGATTATGGTTTTTGCCTTCTATAACGATATCATGCGTGTGTTCGGGACAACGAGATAAGGAGTCTTTTCATGGAGATAACGAGGAAAAAAACCCGTAGGATCATGGTCGGCTCCGTTCCGATCGGAGACGGGGCCCCGGTGGCGGTCCAGTCTATGACGACCACCGATACCCGGGATATCGAGGGAACTCTTCGGCAGATAGAGGATCTGGCCAAGGTCGGTTGCGAGATCATCCGCCTGGCCGTCGTGGACCAGGAGGCCGCCGAGGCCGTCGGAAAAATCCACAAGCGCTCTCCCATCCCCGTGATCGCCGACATCCATTTCGATTACCACCTGGCCCTCACGGTGATCGAGGGAGGGGTGGATGCGGTCCGCATCAACCCGGGAAATATCGGAAGCCAGACCAAGATCCGGGCTATTGTCGATCGTTTGAAGGACAAGGGGCTCCCTGTCAGGATCGGCGTCAACGCCGGATCGCTCGAGCGTGACCTTCTCGACTATTATGGCCATCCGACCCCGGAGGCCATGGTGGAGTCGGCCATGCGCCATGTGGCCCTTCTCGAAAAGGAAAACTTCTCCGATATCAAGATCTCCCTCAAGGCTTCCAACGTCCTGGACACCATCGATGCCTACCGTCTGGCCTCCGAGCGCTGCGACTATCCCCTGCATATCGGGGTCAGTGAGGCCGGTCCTCTCCTTTCCGGGACCGTCAAGTCCTCGGTGGGTCTTGGATTTCTCCTGGCCAACGGCATCGGGGACACCATCCGGGTCTCCCTGGCGGCCGATCCTGTGGAGGAGGTCAAGGTGGCCTGGGGAATTCTCAAGTCCCTGGGACTTCGCAAACGGGGAGTGAATGTCATCGCCTGTCCGACCTGCGGACGCCTCGAAATCGATGT
>JAKAWK010000135.1 GCA_021827365.1 Nitrospirota bacterium | reverse complement strand
GATCGTCACCGGCTTTCCCATGAGGGTCTGATAGGCCCCGAGACGGATCATCGCCCCTTCGAGCTCGCGGATATTCGACTTTATGCTGGTGGCGAGGAAGTAGATCACGTCCTCGGAGAGATTGATTCCCTCCTGCTTCATCTTTTCGGTAAGAATCGCGACCTTGGTCTCGAAATCCGGAATCTGGATGTCGGCGATCAGCCCGGAAGAGAAGCGGGACCGGAGACGTTCCTCGAGGGTCATGATTTCGTTGGGAGCGCAGTCGCTGGTCAGGATGATCTGCCGTCCGCTCTCGAAGAGGGAGTTGAAGGTATGGAAGAACTCTTCCTGGGTCCGCTCCTTGTTGGAAAGAAACTGGATGTCGTCGACGATCAGGACCTCGATGGAACGGTAGCGTTCCCGAAACTCGCTCATCTTGTTGAACTTGATCGCGTTGACCATCTCGTTCAGGAAGGATTCGGTGGTCAGGTAGAGAATCTTCTTCTCCGGCGATTTCCGGAAGATGGCGTTCCCCACGGCATTGACCAGGTGGGTCTTTCCAAGTCCGACTCCCCCGTAAATGTAGAAGGGATTGTAGGACTTGCCGGGATTCTCCGAAACCTGGTAGGCCGCGGCGTGGGCGAAGCGGTTGCTCTCCCCGACCACGTAGTTCTCGAAGAGATACCGGGTGATGAGGTGGTTGTCCCACTCCGGCTCCGGGGTCTTTGGAGAGATTTCCTTCATGGGGAGACCGGCCTTCCGGCCGGATTCCCGGGATTTTTTTGCCCTTTTTTCCTCGGAGACCCGGATGGAGAAGTCCAGGTTGTCACGATCAAGAAGCGTCCGGCAGGCCTTGAGGATGGATTCCTGGTGCCTTCCGGAGATAAGGCGGCTTACAAAGCCGTTGGGGACGACGAGAGTAAGCCGGTTGTCTTCCTGTTCCAGGCGGCATTCCCGGTAGATATCCCGAACCCCGTCGAGAACGCTGGGTCCTTCGAAGTCGTCGATGTGCTTGAGTGTGTTCTGCCATAAATCCTGCATGAAGAATCTCTCGATCGAAGACCCGAACCACTGGTCAGGAAAAGTTTTTAACAGTCTGTGGAAAACTTGTTGAATGAGGGCTAGAAATCCGGGAGAAAATTTTTCCCGGAAGTGACAGGACCTTACAAATTAAATATTTGAATTAAAACGATTAAATCATATCCTGATGAGCCGGTTCTGGGATCTTTCGTGGGCGGTGATGATCCTACCAAAGATGACCCGAAGAATCAATTCACGAGATTTTGATCATCTCTTTCCACAATCTTTCCATATCCTCAAGAGACCGATAATAAAAGGGATTGGTCTCCTATTCCCGAAAAAGGAACATTCCTAATGGGGCAACTAAAAATCTCAATCAAATTAAAAAATAAAACAAAAACCAAAAGATAAAGACGGAACCGTTCCGTTGCTGGAAAGGGCCAAAAAATGAGGAGAGGAAAACCAAATCCCTGGATGCCAGATTCTCTGTAGCCTCCTTCCAAAAGGCCTCAAACGGGCACCGTGGATTCCTCCTCAGGTCCCCTCCGGATTTCCACTTCTCCATGAAAAACTTGACCGCCTTTCCTTCTATTTCCTACAATTTAATTTTGAACCTCAAAAAAGGTCCCCCTAGGAGATTCCCAGATGGTGAAAATGACTGGCGCGGAGATGCTCCTCGAGTGCTTGAAGAAGGAGCGGGTCTCCCAGATATTTGGATATCCGGGAGGTGTGGTGCTCCCGGTCTTCGATGCTCTCTACAAGGATCCCTCCCTCTCCGTCGTCCTCACCCGCCACGAGCAGGGGGCGGTTCACGCGGCCGAAGGGTACGCAAGAACGACGGGGGAGGTCGGCGTGGTCCTCGTGACCTCGGGTCCCGGCGCCACCAACACAGTGACGGGACTGGCCGACGCCAATATGGACTCCATTCCCCTCGTCGTCATCACAGGCCAGGTTCCCACGAAGATGATCGGTAACGACGCCTTTCAGGAGGCGGACATCGTAGGCATCAGCCGGTCCTGCACCAAGCACAACTTTCTTGTCCGCTCCCTCTCCGAGCTTCCGAGAATCGTCAAGGAGGCCTTCTATATCGCGAGGTCCGGGCGCCCCGGCCCCGTCCTCGTCGACATTCCCAAGGACGTGATCACCGACAGGGGGGATTTCCGTTATCCCGAGACCCTGACTCTGCGCGGTTACAATCCGACCGTCCAGGGCAATCGCTGGCAGATCCGGAAGGCGGCCCAGCTGATGGCCAAGGCGAAAAAGCCTGTCCTTTACGTCGGAGGAGGGGTCATCGCCTCCGATTCCCACGAGGAACTTTCTGAACTGGTCTCCCTCTCCCGGATCCCTGTCACCCTCACGCTCATGGGGCTCGGGGCCTTTCCGGGGACCCATCCCCTTTTCATGGGAATGCTGGGAATGCACGGGACCTATGCCGCCAACATGGCCGTCCACCACTGTGACCTCCTGATCGCCGTCGGAGCCCGCTTCGATGACCGGGTGACCGGGAAGATCGCCGAATTTTCTCCCCATTCGAAGGTCATTCACATTGACATCGACCCGACCTCGATCCGGAAAAACTTCAGAGTCGATGTCCCTGTCGTGGGAGATGCCCGGCTGATTCTCTCCGATCTCCTCGAAGACCTCCGGAAGATCCGCGACGAGGAGGGGCTCTCACCTCTCGAGCCCTGGCACCAGCAGATCGAGGCCTGGAAGGAGGAGCATCCCCTGACCTACAAGAAGGATCCGGAGGTGATCAAGCCCCAGTTTGTGATCGAGAAGACCTTCGACCTGACCGGAGGCGACTGCATCGTCTCGACCGATGTGGGACAGCACCAGATGTGGACCGCCCAGTTCTTCAAGTTCCTCACTCCCCGGACCTGGCTGACCTCGGGCGGCCTCGGTACGATGGGGTACGGCTTTCCAGCCGCCATCGGAGCCCAGCGGGCCTTCCCGAAGAGGCGGGTCATCGCCGTCACGGGGGAGGGGAGCTTCATGATGAACATCCAGGAGATGGCGACGGTCGCCTCCCTTGAGATCCCCGTGAAGATCATCGTTTTAAACAACCAGTACCTGGGCATGGTCCGACAGTGGCAGGAGTTCTTCTACGGAAGCCGCTATTCCTCTTCCTTCATCGGACAGAGCCCGGACTTCGTGAAGCTCGCGGAGGCCTTCGGGGTGGCCGGTTTCCGGGCCACCCGGGCCGACCAGGTCGAGGAGGTGCTCCTGAAGGGACTCTCGACCAAGGGCCCTGTCCTGATGGAGTTCATGGTCGACCCCGAAGAGAACGTCTTCCCCATGGTCCCGGCCGGCGGCTCGAACATCGAGATGATCTTCGAGGCTCCTCCCCCGGCACCGGCGAAGGGAGGAAAGACCGGCCGCAAGGAGAAGGATGCGGTGATCACCGCATGACCACCGACTCTCCCCAGAAGAAGCATCACATCCAGATCCTGGTCGAGAACCGCTTCGGGGTTCTTACCCGGGTGGCGGGCCTCTTCAGCGCCCGGGGCTACAACATCGAAAGCCTCTCGGTGGGGCAGGGGATCGACCCTTCGGTCGCCCAGATGACCATCGTCACGGTGGGAGACGACCGGGTGGTGGAGCAGATCACCAAACAGCTCAACAAGCTGATCGATACCATCAAGGTGGTTGATCTCTCCGAATCCTCCTTCGTCTCCCGGGAGACGGTCATGGTCAAGGTCAACACCACCACCCGTCCGGAAGACCGGCAGGAGGCCTTCCGGATCGCGGAGATATTCCGGGCCCATATCGTCGATACCTCCCCCTCCACCTACACCTTGATGGTGACCGGGGAGGAGGAAAAGATCGAGGCCATGATCGGCCTTCTCCGGCCGCTCGGGATCAAGGAGCTCGTCCGTTCCGGGGCGATCGCGATCGCCCGGGAGGAGCCCCGCCATGCGACCCGGA
>JAKAWK010000033.1 GCA_021827365.1 Nitrospirota bacterium | reverse complement strand
TCTTTTCGAAGGATCCCATGTTTCTGGGGTTGTTGTAATGATCAATCACCTTGTCGCTGTATGCCATCTCACCACTCCATATGTTTGTGTTCGGATCTTCCGTCCGTTGTTACCCCCTTGGGGGGGAAAATTCCCGAAAAGCCAGCGGTCAGTGCGGACTCCACTGAACGCTTTTTAGATCGATCCCCTCCTTGGCCATTTCATAGAGGGGCGACATGTCGCGAAGTTTCCCGACCGCCTTTTGGACACTGTGAATCACGGCCTCGATTTCCTCCATGGTATTGAACCGGCCAACTGAAAACCGGATCGAGGAATGCGCGAGATCCGTTCCGACCCCCAGGGACTTGAGGACGTAGGAAGGCTCGAGGGTGGCGGAGGTGCAGGCCGAACCCGAAGAAAGGGCCGTCTCGCGAAGACCCATGAGAAGAGCCTCCCCTTCCACGAAGGCGAAGGAGAGATTGCTCACGGCCGGACTCCGGTGCTCCCGGCTTCCGTTCACCTCGACATACTCGATCGATTCCAGGATCCCGTTTTCAAGACGGTCGCGAAGGGCTTTCCTGTGGGCGATTTCCGAGGGAAGGTTCTCACGGAGGATCCGGCAGGCGGCTCCGAATCCGACAATGCCTGGCGTATTGAGTGTCCCCGACCTGAAGCCCCGCTCATGCCCCCCTCCCTCGATCTGGGGAACAAGACGCACACGGGGTTTCCTCCGGACATAAAGCGCTCCCACCCCCTTCGGCCCGTGGATCAGGTGGGCGTTGAAGGAGAGGAGGTCGATATTCATGGCATTGACGTCGATCGGCATCACTCCCGCCGCATAGGCGGCATTTGTATGGAAAAGGACGCCTTTTTCCCGGGTGATGGCGCCGATCTCGGCAATCGGCTGGATCGTTCCCACTTCATGGTTGACGGTCATGATGGAGACCAGGATCGTCTCCGGCCTGATGGCGGCGCGGACTGACTGGGGGTCCACCCGTCCTGTCTTGTCGACGGGGAGGACGGTCACCACAAATCCCTGGGCCTCGAGAGACCGGATGGGATCGAGAACGGAACGGATCTCCGTCTCGGCGGTGATGATATGATTCCCTTTCTCCCGGTACATTCCCGCCGCTCCCTTGATGGCGAGATTGTCCGATTCGGTCATCCCGGAGGTGAAGACGATCTCCTTAGGATCGGCGCCGATGAGGGCAGCCACCTCCTCGCGACCCTTTTCGACCAACTCTTCCGCCTGCCATCCGAAGGCATGGTTTCGAGAGCTCGGATTTCCATAAATTTCGGTAAAGGCCGGAAGCATCGCCTCGACGACGCGCGGGTCAACCCTTGTGGTGGAGTGGTTGTCCAAATAGACTTGATCCATCAGTGACTCCTTTCAGAACGGCCGGCTCCTGTCCCAGCTCCCGGATGGAGAGGGCTTCAAGAAACCATAGAATATTATTTTGTAATCTCTCCAGCGGAGACCGGATATCGCATTGGTCCCTCTGCTGGCATGTTCTGTCAGTTCCGTCCGAGCAGCTGACGATTCCGACCGGTCCCTCGACGGCGACCAGAACCTTGAGAACCGAAATCTCTTCCGCCGGAACCTTGAGCGAATATCCCCCTTTTGGAGCATTATGACTCTGGATAAGTCCGGATTTGGACAATTTCTGCATCACCTTGGCCAGAATTTCCGGGGGAATGCTGTACAGGGCCGCGATATCCCGGACATTCGATATCCCGCCCTCTTCGTTTCTGGCCATGAGATTCAGGGCCAGAAGGGCATAGTCGACTTTTTTTGTCAGTTTGAGCATCGAATTCTCCGACCTGATTTATCGCAGACCATTTTGGTCTGTCATTACTATAGCAGGAGGAGAAAAGGGCGTCAAGGGCCGGCAGAAGCCGGGCCCTTTACGGGGAGGGAGGAGTGGTTCCAGAGGTTGTCGAAGACCCTCTGGGAGGCGTGAATCCGGCCCTGGGAGAGAATATTGGCTTCCATGTGCATGAGTTTACCGGAGTCCGGAGTGAGAGATCCCCATCCGGCCGAACCGGTCAGCAGAATTCGGCGGTCGATTATGGCCATGGGCCGTACGAAAGGAGGAAGGTGGTCCGGGAGAATCCTGACCGGAACTGCCGCGGATGTCAGGGAGTGGATTTCCACCGGAAAGTGCCCGACTGCCTCCGCCGTGACGAGGACGCGAACGGGAAGTCCCCGTCCACTCGCCTCCCTCAGGGCGCGGAGTAGGCGATAGGAATGAGGCAGGCCAAAAAGCAGAAGATCCGCCTGATGGCGGGACGAAAGAATTTGTTCGGAAAGGAATGTCCGGGCGAAGGGTCCCCGTCCGATGGCCCGGTGTCCCTGGGAGCTCATCCCGACGCCCACGCCGAGGATTGATCCAACGAGGACAACGATCAGAAGGGATTGGCGCTCAAAGGGCGAAAAGACATACGTCGTCTTCCGGGAGCGGGGTGGCGTGTGTTCGAGAAAGAGGATTCCCTTTCCCAGGAGGAGAATGAACAGGAATCCTCCGGCAAATCCCATGACAGGCCATGCGGTGTCGGCGAATGTGGCGTAAAAGTATAACAAACCTCCCAGAAAGGCCGGGGCGAAGAAGGCAAGGCTTGCCTGGAGGCGCTGGGGGTCCGCCGGACCCAGCCATCGGCGGGATATACCGTAATGAAGGAGCGAAAAGGCGGAAAAGATTCCCATGCCGATACCGACATCGACGAGTCCGGTCTGCTGGTCCGACATAACTCCACCCACCAGTCCCATCAGGAGAGCCACAAGGCCGAAGATCTGGCCGGAGGCGGCCCCCATCAGGGCCGCAGAAAACTTCTCGTTTTTGTCCTCTGCTTCCGGATCAATGATCCGGAAGGACGGGTCATTGGACACGGTCAGACATTCCTTTGCTGAGTGTGGAGGGAGGGGAGGGGGAAAGTCCCGTCATGGAGACGGAGAGCATATGGTACTGGCCTGCGAAGCGCTCACCCACGAAAAGGGAGAGTGTGACAGGATAGGAGGCCGGCTTCCCGGGGAAGGAGAGGAGGGTATGGAAGGTCTCCCCTCCGGTGAAGTGGTGGTCTGCGGGAAAATTCACGGTTCCTAAGAGAAGGTTCCCGTTCCTGTCGACAAGGCTGGGAGGTTCGTAGGTTCCGATTTCATAGAATTTGAATTCGGGGTGGCGATGGAATCGGACCTTCAGCTCGACAAAGGTTTTTCCGTCCTTTTCGAGAAGCTTTTCGGCGGTGAATCCGATGATCTTGTTGTCGGAAACAGGGGAATAGACATCAGAATAGGCCAGGGGCGCCTGGGAGGCATTGAGAGGGCCCGTCATCATCTGGGGTTGGGGAGCCTGGCGTTCGGCAATCCCGCGGAAGAGATCGGAGACGAAGAATCCCCCCGCCAGCCCGACCACGATCAAAAGGCCTGTGGGAGAGAGAAGGATCTTGATCAGGGGGGAGCCAGATAGCCTTTTCAACGGGGACCTCCGTTTTTTTCCCGGGCGACGGATGGCTCCGGGGCATGGTCCTGGGAGTCGAGAAATTCCACCTTGACGCGGGCGACCCTCTGCCGGTCGATTTCCACGACGGTGAGCTTCATGTTCTTTACAAAGAAAAATTCACCTCCGCGGGGAATTGTCTGGAGCTGGGAGAGGACGAATCCGGCAAGGGTTTCGTAGTCTTCCCCTTCGGGGATGGGTATTCCATAGTCCTCGGAGAGGTCCCGAACTGACAGAGAGGCATCCACGAGATAGGATCCGTCGCGAAGTCGTTCAACGGGCTTGACGATTTCGTCTGACTCGTCTTCGATCTCCCCCACGATTTCCTCGAGAAGGTCCTCCATGGTCACGAGGCCATCGAGGGCTCCGTATTCGTTAAGGACAAGGGCAATCTGGGTTCTCCGTTTCTGCATCTCCTTTAGGATATGGGGGACCTTCATGGACTCCGGCACAAAATAGGGGGGGTGGAGGATACGCTCGATCCGGAAGGGAGAGCTTTCTGTCAGGATGTCGACAAGGTCCTTGTAATAAAGGATGCCCACTACCTCCTCCGTGTCTCCCCGGAGGACAGGATAGCGGGAGTATCGATGTTCGGAGAAGATTCCCTGGATTTCAGAAAGGGTCATCGTGGTCCGGAGGGTGACCATCCGGACCCGAGGAACCATGACCTCCCGGACGGAGATGTCGGTAAACTTGAAGACACTCTGGATAAGGTCCTGCTCGGTGCGGTTGATGATTCCGTGCTCCCCCCCCTCCTTGAGAAGAAGTTCGAGCTCTTCCGGGCTTATGGGATAGGAGGCGGGTCCGGGGGTGACCCGGATGAGGCGGAGAACGAATCGGCTGGTCAGTGTGACGACCCGGACCGGAATCACGATGAGTTCGGAGAGAAGGAGAATGGGACGGGCCAGGCGAAGGGCGATCCGCTCGTTGTTCTGGATGGCGAGGGTCTTCGGGACGATTTCTCCCAGGACGAGCATGCCGAACACCTGCAAGAGGATGACGGCAAAGACCGAAAGGGGAAGGACGACATGGTGCTCCTTCAGGTCGATGAACATCCCGAGGACAGGCTTAAGTTTTTCGTAGGAGACGGTTCCGGTGGCTCCGGAGGCAAGACCGGTCGAAAGGGTCATCATGACCTGGACCGTGGCGACGAAACGTTCGGGTTCCTTTCGGAGCTTTAGAAGGGCCCGGCTCTCCGGAGAGCCGGACCCCGAGAGCTGTTGAACCCGTGAAAGCCTGAGGGAGATGATCGACAATTCGGCGGCCGCCAGGATCGCGTTGAAAAGAACCAGGATCGCTATGGCAAGCGCGTCAATCCAGAGGGGCGTCATCGGTTTCCGATCCGTCTACGGCGAAAGGAGTCAGGACAGGCCCGGATCGGTGAAGCTTCAAATCCTGAAGGGTATCGGTTGTTTCTGATGCAGGACTCCTGTTTTGGTCCCCCGCCGATCATGCGGGTCTTCCCCGGAGGGGATCCGGCCCTGACGAGCTTAATAATAAAAGTCGATGCCCATCGCGTGTCCAGAGGGTCTGACGATGGGCCAGGGGGATGAATCGATCGGTCTTGACAAGTGGACGCTGACTGCCTATATTGGGTATGTGTTGACGTTCTCATCATAAACTATTTTCCTGGATTTGAGCAAGGGGGCCAAAATGTACGATGCTCACAAATTGGTGGGTTCTAATCCGAGCTTTATGGGCTGGATGGGCTTTCTTACGATCGTCGCCATCATCTTTGCCTGGGGATACGCGACCTCGACCAACCGTAAGTAGTCCCTTCCTTTTTTATTCCTGAAGCCTGAAGGCAGACTCAGTCCGCCTTCAGGCTTTTTTTATTTCCCCTCGTTTTCTTTCCCGTTTTCCTCCTTTCCCCGTCAATCACCCTGGGTCAGGTTTTTGGGCGTTTTCCGGAGGTCGGAACTTTCGCCCCGGGGCTTCCTTCATCGGAGCCTTGACAAAATGGATTTTCTCTTATATGTTATTTTATTAGTAATATAATAAATAAAAGGAGGCTCCATGGGAACCAGAACTCTTGAGACAGATCTTTTGATCATTGGCGGAGGAACGGCCGGATGCTATGCCGCCATCATCGCCCGCCGGGAAAATCCTGACCAGAAGGTCCTTGTCGTGGACAAGGCCCACATTGACCGTTCGGGATGTCTCGCCGGGGGGATGAATGCCATCAATGCCTACATCAATCCCGGGGAAACGGTCGACTCCTTCGTCGACTACGTCCGAATGGATGCGATGGGGATTCTCAGGGAGGATCTGGTCCGTTCCCAGGCAGCCCTGTTTCGCGAAGTGGTGGAAACGGTGGAGGCGATGGGCCTTCCCATCGTGAAGGATGCCGATGGGCGCTACTCCCCCCGGGGCCGTTGGAATATCAAGATTCATGGAGAATCCCTGAAACCGATCCTGGCGCGGGAGGTCAGAAAGTCCGGGGCCGAAGTTTTGAACCGCGTTGTCATCACCAACCTCATTGTTAAAGAAGGGGCCGTCCACGGGGCCTACGGATTCGGACTCTCCGACGGGACCTTTTACGTGATCGCTTCCCGGAAAACCCTGGTGGCGACCGGAGGGGCCTCCGGCCTTTACCGCCCGAACAACGAAGGTCTCTCCCGCCACAAGATGTGGTATTCCCCCTTCAATACCGGGGCCGGATATGCCATCGGGATCCGGGCCGGGGCCGAGATGACGAGCTTCGAACACCGCTTTATCGCCCTGCGGACCAAGGACACCATCGCTCCGACAGGGACCCTTGCCCTGGGTTTTGGAGCCCCCCAGGTCAATTCGAAGGGAGAAGAATTCATGAAAATCCGGTGGGCCGAAGCGGGAGGAGAAGGGGCCCCGACTCCCCTCAGACTTGAGGGACCCCTGCAGGAGATTGCCGCCGGAAATGGTCCCTGCTTCATGGATACCCGCCACCTGACCAAGGGAGACCTGAAGCGGCTCTATGAGGCCTACCTCGACATGTATCCCAACACAGTTCTCTACTGGGCCTCCAACCGGATCGACCTGACCTCTTCTCCGGTCGAGATCTGTGGAACGGAGCCCTATCTCGTCGGGGGCCATTGCCAGGCCGGATACTGGGTCGGGGTCGACCGGAAAACCACTCTGGAAAATCTGTTTGCAGCAGGGGATGTGGCGGGAGGCGCCCCCTACAAGTTCGTGAGTGGTTGTTTTGCGGAAGGGGCCATCGCGGCCCGGGCGGCGGCCCGGGAGATACGCCTGGAGTCGAGGGAACTTGTGCGTCCGGAACCCCAGGAGATTGACCGAGAGAGAGCCCGAACCTTTTCCTGGGGGGAGGCCCAGTCAGGGGCTGAAACGGGACGGATCCGTCCCGACGAGGCCGAGGCACGCCTCCAGAAGATCATGGACGAATACGCAGGCGGAATCCGGACCTCCTATGCGATGAACGAGGCCGGGCTTCTCATGGCCAGAAAGAAGCTTGAGGAGCTTTCAGGGGATCT
Organism: Nitrospirota bacterium; assembly: GCA_021827365.1. GTDB lineage: Bacteria > Nitrospirota > Leptospirillia > Leptospirillales > Leptospirillaceae > UBA4572. The sequence goes on along the minus strand of JAKAWK010000033.1, from coordinate 15,623 downwards.
TCCACGGATTTTTGCCGAGGACTTCCACACCCTGATGCTTACCCACGAGGTTGTGGACCGGGTGGATGTGTCCCGGGTTCTGGTCGCCCATCTTCTCGCCCGGAAGGAAACCCGGTGGCCTGGATTTCAGACGCGCCAGGATTTTCCCGGAAACGACCGGCGCTTTGAACACTTCATAAACTCCGTGGTCAAGAATTCGGGAGAGATCCGGATTGTCCACCGGAGTCTGGAAGGGGCGGAGATTCCGTGGAACGAAGCCGTGGCACCGGAAGAAGAACAGCTTCTGCAGAAAGTCTAGGCAAAACGTCAGACCGGCGGACAGGGAAAGGGTAAAAGAATGGGAATTGCGATCAGCGACAGCCTGTGCCATGGATGCAAAAAATTACCGGAGGCCCGATGTGTGGTGGCCTGTCCGGGGAATCTCATACGGATGGACAAGACCGGATCGCTTGCGGTGATGCGGGAGCAGGCCGACTGCTGGGACTGCTATGCCTGCGTGAAGATGTGTCCGGTGGGTGCCATCGATGTGGTCTTGCCGTACGAGCTTGCCGGGCGCGACGCACGGCTCGTGCCGAAACTTCGGCGGGAATCAATCCGATGGACGCTGTCTGTGGCCGGAGAGGCGGACCAGACCTTCGAGCTTGCGACAAGAGTTCCGGAGGAGCTTCTTGAGAGCGAACAATAGGGTTGACATCAATACAACCAGAAATCACCAACGAGGAGATGCCATGTTTCTTTCAGTTCCCCACGGAGGACGGCTTGTCACTTCGACCGTTTCCCGGTCCGCCCGTCCAGAGATGATGCGAGCCTACGCAGGCCGACCCCAGATTCGACTCACTCCCCGAGAGATTTCGGATCTGGGCCTGATCGCTGTCGGGGCGGTGAGTCCCCTCGACGGATTCATGGACGAAAAGACCTACCATTCGGTGGTGGATCGCATGCGTCTGCCGGACGGGCTGGTCTTCCCCCTTCCGATCGTCCTCCCTGTTCCGGAAACAGAATTCCGGTCCCTCCGGATCGGTGAGGTCGTGCGCCTTGTGGATTCGGGGGGGAGGCTTCTCGGGATCCTGACGGTCTCCGATCTCTTCCGCAGGGATCTCGCATGGGAGGCGCAAGAGGTCTACAAGACCTCAGATCCGGCCCATCCGGGTGTGGCGGCCCTCGAACGTCTGGGGACTCCCTATGCCGTAGGGGGCAAGGTCAGTGTCTTTGACGACTGGGCGGACGGGCCTTTTTCGGAATTTCACCTGACTCCCACCGCCTCCAGGGGCCTTTTCGAGGAGCTTGGCTGGCAGACGGTGGTCGGATTCCAGACCCGAAATCCTATTCACCGGGCTCACGAATACATCCAGAAATGTTCCCTCGAAATTGTGGACGGTCTCTTCCTCCATCCTCTGGTCGGGGAAACCAAGGAGGACGATGTTCCGGCCCGGGTGCGCATGGATTGCTACCAGGTCCTGCTGGAGAGGTATTATCCGAAAACCCGGGTGGTGCTGGGCGTCTTTCCAGGAGCCATGCGCTACGCCGGTCCGCGGGAGGCCCTCTTCCACGCCCTCGTCCGGAAAAACTACGGGTGCACCCACTTCATCGTCGGGAGGGATCATGCCGGTGTCGGGAGCTACTACGGCCCCTTCGAGGCCCATGCCCTCCTCAGGCAGTTCTCCTTCGACGAACTGGGGATCATTCCCATTTTCTTCGATACCGCCTACTACTGCCGGACATGCGAGGGAATGGTCTCCCACAAGACCTGTGGCCATGACGAAAAGTCCCACGTGCTTCTTTCGGGGACCAGGGTCCGGCAGATGCTCCGGGAGGGAATGCCTCCCCCACCCGAGATGACAAGGCCGGAAGTGGCCGCCGTCCTGATCGGCCATTACCGGAAGAAGGAGGAACAGGTTCCGGTCTCCGCGGAGGGAGCCGCCAAATGAGCAAATTCGGGAAAGGGACCCTTCGGTGGGCCTCATTGCAAGTCGTCTGACGAGAGTTTCGGGGGGGGGTGTTCCTATCCTCCCCCTCCATACAGGGTGGCCTCCCGGTGGGCGCTCCTGCATCCCGGCATATTCCCGCGGGAAATCTTTCCCCCCTTATCCGATGGCCCAGCCCTTTCCTGACCCGGTCGTTATCAGTCCTGGTGGCTGTCGACGGTCTGTCTGAGTCTCGAGCTGAAACGGCCCCAAGAGGGATTTTCCCCAGATGGAAAAAAATGCAAAGTTCGAGGTTTCAACGATGCGGAAGGAGTGATCAGGAGATCCTGGGGCCTGAAAACAGAAGGCGGAACCGGGGGCGGGTCGCGGCGACATAAAGGGCCCGGACAAAGGCCCTGTCCTCACGGAAAAGGCTGAGATCCGTCCAGTCGACAATGACCGAATCGAAGGTACTCCCCTGGGCCTTGAAAATGGTTGTGGCATAGCCATGCCGCAAAGAGGCGAAGGCGCGTTTTTGGCCCCAGGCCTTTTTGGAAAGGACGGAAATCTCCTTTCGTGCCGATCCGCCGCTCTCCTTGAGTTTTCGAATCTCCCTGAAATGGCTGTCGATCGTCTTCTGATGGTTGACGGCATCATCGGGTACCAGGACGGAAAAGCCTTCTTTCGTTTCATCCTCGAGATAGACCCTGTGGGCAGGAATTTCCGGGTAGTCCGGATGGCGTTCGGGGAAAATCTCGAGAACTGTCAGCTCCTCTCCCGCCGGAAAAATCCTGAGCTCCCCTTCCCCGGTCTTGACCCCCGTCGTTTCGTGAAGAAGGACCCTTTCGTGGCGGGCAAAGGGTCCTGAGACATTCCCGTATTCCCGCTGGAAGAGAAGCCTGTTGTAAAGTTCCACCCTCCGGTTGGTATAGGCCAGGATCCGGAGGTTTTCTCCCTGTTCAGCGAGGAAGCCGGCCCATCGGACAGCCTCATGGCTCCCGCCGGGGATCCAGAGAAGCTGTCCCGTGTGCGACAAATCCCCGGGAATCATCTCCTCGAGGTCACCGAAGAGGGAGGCCGGAGTCGGCCGGCCCTCTTCCGGGTTCCAGGACAGGAGAATCCGGGTCAGCCGGTGGACCGGATGGTCTCCGGTCTGCCGATGGACCTGATCGAGTGAGATGACCGGGTAGGGTCTTGAAAAGACCGGTGGGGTCTCGAGATGAATGGCGTCCACCGGGGGGAGCTGGTAGGGATCTCCGACGAAGAGGATCCGGGCGCTTCCCCTTGCCCTTTCGAGGGAGTCGAGAAGGTCCTCACCGACCAGGGAGCATTCATCCACGATGATCCAGTCAAAGACTGAAAGTTCCGGGGCGGGCCCTGGCTTAATCGAGAAGGATCCATCCTCGTTTTCTGAAAGTCGGAGCCCCAGCAGGGCGTGGAGGGTGGTGAAGAGAAGATGGGGGGCGGAAAATCCCCCCTGGGCCAGGGTGTCCCTGAGAACACGGAGGGCCTTGTGGGTGGGAGCGGCAATGGCCAGGGAAAGTCCCCGGCTGACCGCTTCCCGGAGAAAGGCTGCGGTCAGCGTTGTCTTCCCCGAGCCGGCTGGTCCGGAGAGGATGACGGAGGGGATCTCCGGATGGACGAGAAGGGAGGAGAGGGCGCCGGGGTCCGGGATCCATGGCTTGCCTGAAGGTTTCAATGGGGGAAAAATCATCGGGGGGGGCCCTCAGGGAAGACCCGCTTCGGAGAGCCATCGGGAAAAAAAGGCTTCCGCCCGGGCTTCAAGGTCGGGTCCGAGAACCTTCGTCCGGTTCCTGAGGCCAGGAATGTCGATTTTGCGGACAGTGAGTTCAAGGGCATGTCCCAGAAGCCAGCGTTCGAAGTCGGTTGTTCGTATTTCCGGATGGAACTGAAGGGCCAGGCCATAATTTTTGACCATGAACGCCTGGTGGGGAACGTTCTCCGTCCGAGCCAGGTTCGGGATTCCCGGGGGGAGGTCGAAGGTGTCCCCGTGCCAGTGCAGCATGGGTGTTCCGTCTCCGAGGAGGGCAAAGGGAGTCAGCCGGGCCTCCTCGGTCAGGAAAAGGGGATGCCATCCGATCTCGTGGGTCCCCGAAGGGAAGACCCGGCCCCCTAGGGCCCGGGCCATCAATTGTGCGCCCAGGCAGATCCCGATGATGGGTTTTTCGAGATCGAGGCGTTCCCTGATATAGGCGATCTCTCCGGAAATATGGGGGTAGGAGGCCTCTTCATAGACACCGAAGGGGCCGCCAAGGACCACCACGAGATCGGGTCGGGCGGGATCCGGCAGTTGAGTGGCCGAGAGCGCAGGTTCAGCCACCTCGAGGCGAAATCCCCTTTTTTCAAGAATTTTCCCCAGGGTGCCGGCATCCTCGAAGGCGAGATGGGAGAGGACGAGGGCCGTTCTGACCACGGCCGGGTCTCTCACCGGTAGATCGGCTTGAACCGGAGCCTGTGGGGCCTGGCTCCCTCGGTTCCCAGCCTTCGACGTTTGTCGGTTTCATACTCCTGGTAATTCCCGGCGAAAAATGTGACTGCGGAGTCACCCTCGAAAGCCAGGATATGGGTGGCGATGCGGTCGAGGAACCAACGGTCATGGGAGATGACGAGAACGCATCCGGCGAATTCGAGCAGGGCGTCCTCGAGGGCCCTTAGCGTTTCGACGTCGAGATCGTTGGAGGGTTCGTCCAGGAGGAGAACGTTTCCTCCCGAAATGAGGGTTTTGGCCAGGTGGAGGCGTCCCCGTTCCCCTCCGGAAAGTGTTCCCACGATCTTCTGCTGGTCCGGTCCCTTGAAATTGAAGCGGCCGATATAGGCCCGGGAGGGCGTTTCGTAGCGCCCGACCGTGAGGACATCGGATCCGCCCGAGATCTCGTCGAAAACCGTCTTGTCCTTTGAGAGGCTGTCCCGGGACTGGTCGACATAGGAGAGGCGCACGGACTGTCCGATGCGGATTTCTCCCGAATCGGGGGATTCCTTCCCAGTGATCATTCTAAAAAGGGTCGACTTGCCGGCCCCGTTGGGGCCTATGATCCCGACAATGGCCCCGGGGGGGATGTTGAAGGTCAGGCGGTCGATCAGGAGCCGGTCCCCGTAGCCCTTCGAGACCTCCTTGAACTCGATTACCTGATCCCCGAGACGTTCGGCCACCGGAATGAAGATTTCCTGGGTTTCATTTCTTTTCTGGTATTCCTGGGAGGAGAGCTCGTCGAAGCGCGACATGCGGGCCTTGGATTTGGCCTGGCGTCCCTTCGGGTTCTGGCGAACCCATTCGAGTTCCTGCTTCATGGCCTTGATCCGGGCCGATTCCTGCCGGGCTTCGATTTCGAGCCGGGCTTCCTTCTGTTCGAGCCAGGAACTGTAATTGCCCTTCCAGGGGATCCCCGATCCCCGGTCTAGCTCCAGGATCCATTGTGCCGCATTGTCCAGAAAGTACCGGTCATGGGTGACGGCGACCACCGTTCCGGGAAATTTCTGGAGAAACTGTTCGAGCCACTCCACCGACTCGGCATCGAGATGGTTCGTCGGCTCATCGAGAAGAAGCATGTCGGGATTGGAGAGAAGAAGGCGGCACAGAGCCACGCGGCGCTTTTCTCCGCCCGAAAGGGTTTCGATCCTCTCATCCCATGGAGGGAGGCGAAGCGCGTCGGCCGCCACCTCCATCTTCTGCTCCATGTTATGGCCGTCGCCTGTGGCGATGATCGCCTCGAGCCGGGCCTGCTCCTTGGCCAATTGGTCGAAGTCGGCCTCGGGTTCGGCATAGGCGGCATATATCTCTTCAAGCTTGCGGTGGGCGTCGAACAGCTCTCCCAGGCCTTCTTCGACGACATTGCGGACCGTCTTCTTCGGATCGAGCTCGGGTTCCTGGGGGAGGTAGCCGATCCGGATTCCCGGCATCGGGATCGCCTCCCCGATAATGTCGGTATCCACCCCCGCCATGATGCGCAGAAGGGTCGATTTCCCCGACCCGTTGAGGCCCAGAACGCCAATTTTGGCCCCCGGAAGAAAGCTCAGGGAGATATCCTTCAAAATCTGGCGTTTGGGAGGGACGATCTTTCCCACGCGATTCATCGTGAAGACATACTGTGCCATGGATCTCCTGTCATGAAGGATGGAAATGGAGGGAGGAGCGGTGTCCCGGAGACAGTCTCCCGAAATCAAACAATATGATAATGGGATTTTTCAAAGAAGTCTCACCCGCCCTGATCTTTGGAGGGAGAGCGGAACAGCTCAGGGGCGTGACGGGAATGATCCGCCTTTCCCAATGCTTTCAGGCAGGCGTCAGTTCTTGACGAGAAAAAGGTTGGCGACAACGACGAGGCCTGCGGTGACCGCGAAGATCGTCAGGACAATGGTAACGAGAATGACGGAGCCTGCCAGGATCGGATACTTGTCGATGAATTTTCGTAGCATCGGGTTGGGTTCCTCCTATAAGGATTGGCCTGGCTTCCTGTTTTCGTATTCGGCCAAGAGTGGAAAGGAAAGGCAATCTCTGTATTCTATCCGCATCCTTTTCTACATGCCCCGGTAACCGAAGGGGCCGTTGAAATAGAGGGTGACGGTTCCCATGGGGGTATAGGTGCGGGGGTAGTCCGACTGGTAGACCGGAAGCGCCACCCCGGCTCCCCAGGTCGCGGAAAATTTCGGATTGTGGGGCCAGGTGACCTCGAGCTCGGGGGCCAGCCAGAAGAAGGACCAGGCCGGCGCATTGGCGGCCCCGAAGAAAAGGTTGGTTCCGCTCTGGGTTTCGCCATAGAACTCGAGGAGCCAGCCCGCCCCCCATTCGGTATTGAGGACATCCTCGATGGCCCCGGCGTAATAGGTGAGATTTCCGTCCACCATGTGAAGGGATGAGGTCGCACCGAAGGGGATCTGGGTGATGCCGTTGTTGAAGGTGTAGCCAGCCCCGACGGTCGAGGGGTTTTCCACGATGTCCCCGACCTGGAGGTAGACCATGAAGGGCTTGACATGTTTCCGAAGGAGGAACATGACCCCCTCGTTATAGGTGCCGTTTCCAAGCTGGTCGGTGCCAAAATCCTGGGGGTTGAGATTCTGGTACTGGCCGGAGGGGATCCAGAAATCGAAGGTCAGGGTCATGGCCGGCCGGGCGAGGGGAAGGTAGACGTTGGCATCGCTCGTCAGCTCCCACTTGATCTCGAAGTGTGTGTTTCCGACGCCGAAGTGGCTGGCGGAATGGTCGAAGCCCTGAGAGGGATCGACACCCTGCCAGTTCTGGATGAGGGGGAGGAAGGTGTCAAACTCCAGGTTGTGTCCAAGCCCTACCGCCAGACGCATCGGCATGTAGAGAGAAGAGGCGGCGATATCGGGATTGATGAAGTCGTAGGCGAAGGGTTCGAGGTACCAGGAGCCGACCGGTTCCACCTCGGCCGTCCCCGTGAAAAAGGGCCCGCTGGTGTTGGGACCCCAGGGAAGGAACGGGGGAGCCAGGGCCTGGAAGTCCTTGGCCATCTCGGCATCGTCGGAAAAAGGAAGGAAGAAGTCCCCGCCCGCAGGATTGGAGGGAGAGATGGCCCGGGCTTGGGAGGGAAGAAGACAGAGAAAGAGGGCCGTTCCCGCGAGAACGTAAAAGGCCTGGCGGCCAAAGAAGAAGGACATGCCGGAAGCTCCCGAACGAGGATGAAGGTCAGGGTATTATTGGGGAAGAGGATTCCCCGGGGTGGCGGTTTCGGGGTGCTTTTCGAGAAGGACTGCCATGGCCCGGGCGTTTTGCCCGTTGTGGATCAGGGCTTTCGCGAGTATCGTCCGGTATCCTTTGGGCCAGGTCCGCCGGGGCTCGATCAGGGAAAGGAGAGCGAGGGCCCGGTGGTACTGGTGGTTTGCGATGAGGATGCGGGCCTCGTTTAGGATGTAGGGTTCATCGTTGTCGTCGGTCTTGAGCACCCGGGCCTGTTCGAGATAGCCCACGGCCTTTTTGTAGTCGCCCTCCTTGAACTCGATGTAGGCCATGTTGTTGAGGATGGTCGGTTCTGTCGGATTGTCCCGGAGGGCCTGTTTGAGATCCTGTTCCGCCTTCTCAAGCTGTCCCTGCCGGATCTCGGCGTAGGCCTGCTGCTCGTGAAGATAGGCCCGCACGGCGGGCTCGGTCGTCGCCGCGCAGGAGGCGAGCGAAAGGATCAGGGTCACAAAAGCCATCGACACAAGTTTTTGTTTCATGAGTTTCGAATCCTTCTTTGATTTGGGCCTATATCGAAATATTGTCATTCCGGGGGTGGATATGGCGGACATAGTAGGCGGCAGCCAGTCCCAGCACGGCAAAGTCGTCGGCCAGCCCCAGAAAGGGGATGGTGTCCGGGATGAAGTCGATGGGGGTCAGGAGATAAAAGAGCGCCCCGTAAGCGATGAATTTTTCGGGAAGAGTCAGGGTATCGGAATGAATGATGGTCCAAAGGGAGGAGATTCTTTCGGCCCAGTCTTTTCCCATCTCCTTGAAGGAGAAAACTTTTCCCGAGTTTTTCTCGACATCGGCCTGTTTTTTCGACTGGGCCCCGATCTGAACGAGGCCCGTCAGAATTCTGTCCCCCGACAGGGTCCTGTCCGTTCCGAAGTCTGTGTCCAGCCCGAGGTTCGAGATGGCCGCAGAAAAATCTGCCGGAGGGAGACCGGATACGAGAAGATCCTGGACCTCTTCCTTGGCGGGATTGAGTCTTCCTTCCGAGACAAGGCGGAAACAGGCCTCCCGGATGGCAGGAACATAGACCGCAGGAATCGGCGTCTGGCCTCTTTTTTTCATCCAGCGCCGAAGGGTCATTCCCGACAGACCAATCTGTTTCCCCAATTCTTCCGGGGAATACCCTGTTTCCTTCATGATGATTAACAATTGTGAATTTGTCATATTCGAATGTTAGGGGACAAGCGGCGGCTTGTCAAGTGGAAGCTTTTGGTCAAGAGCCGGATTCCTTGCGATGAACTCGCGACCCCCAGAAATGAATATAGAATACGAGACATTTACATGACAAGGTCCGAAGAAGGATCGAAGAGGAAATATAGGAAGGAGAGGAATGTGCAAGACCTTGCAAATGGTTGCGGGGAGAGGATTTGAACCTCCGACCTTCGGGTTATGAGCCCGACGAGCTACCGAGCTGCTCCACCCCGCTTGAAAACTATAGGGGAAAAGGGTCCTGCCTGTCAAGAAGAAGACGACGCGTGACAGAAAAATCATCATGGCCGCCTGCTTGGCTGGAGAGTGAAGTGTTGGTCAGAAGGGGCTCGAATCTGTTAAGCTTTGGAAATTGGCGGGTGAGTCTTTTCTCTCCAGAAGTCGGGACCTGTTTGTGAGCAGGAGGATTTCTCTTTGCCGAAAAGAGCCTCCATGGTCAGGAGATGGGCTGATGCGGAAATCGGGAGTGGAGGTTTTCTTTGAGTCCGGGGCGACCCATGACATATGATGCAGATCTGATCATTTTCGGAGCCGGATCCGCCGGTTATGTGGGAGCCATACGGGCCGCTCAGCTCGGAATGCGGGTGATGGTTCTGGATCCGGCCCCTCTGGGCGGGACATGCCTTCACGACGGATGCATTCCGACAAAGGCCCTTCTCGAAGTCTCGGGATTTCTCCGGTCCCTCTCCGAGTCAGACCGATTCGGGATTTCCGTCCCTTCTCCATCCCGAAATCCTGAAAAACTTGCACTCTTTCGCTCATCCATCGTTGACAGGCTCACCCGGGGCATCGAATTCCTTTTCAAAAAGCATGGAATCACCCATATCCGCTCGAAGGGCAGGCTGGTCTCTCCGGGAATCGTCCGGATCATGGAAGAGAGTCCCCGTGACCTTCGGACGCGTTTTGTGATGCTGGCGACGGGCTCCCGTCCCCGCCCCCTTCCGGATCTGCCCTTTGATGGCTGCCGTATTCTCAGCAGTACGGATCTTCTCCGTCTCGGGGGATTCGATGGACGGATCGCCATCGTGGGGGGCGGAGCCATCGGTTGCGAGTTTGCCGACATCCTGTCGGCCTTCGGAGCCCGAGTCCTCCTGATTGAGAGAGAATCACGCCTCCTTCCTCTTGAAGACCCGGAACTGGGAGAGATCCTCTCCCGGGAGCTCTCCGGAATGGGAATCGATGTGCGCCCCGGGACATTGTCCCTCTCGGTCGTGCCGGAAGCCTCTCATCTCTCCCTTTCCTTCGGGGACGGGAAAGGAGGACTCGAGGAGGCAGAGGTGGACGCCGTGCTGGTCGCCATCGGTCGTGAGCCCGTCCTGGAGGGTCTCGGCCTTGAAAATGTAGGCCTTTCCCCGGGGAAGGGGGGATTTCTTCCGGTCGGTCCCCTGGGAGAAACGGCTGTGCCAGGTCTCTATGCGGCGGGGGATATGGTCGGGAGTTACCTGCTTGCCCATAAGGCAAGCCATGAAGCGATCATCGCCGTGGAAGCCATGGCCGGAGGCGATCCCCGGCCGCTTGACCCGGCTCAGGTCCCCCGGGTGGTCTATACCCACCCCGAAGTCGTCTCCATCGGCTTGACCAAGGAACAGGCCTTGAAAAAGGGATTTTCCGTTGACGAGGGGAGATTCCCTCTCATGGCCAACGGCCGTTCCCTGATTGAGGGGAACCGCAGAGGATTCTTCAAGGTTCTTTCGGAAACGGGGTCGGGGCGCATTCTCGGTTTTCACGGGATTGGTCCTCATGTGTCGGAAATGGTGGGAGCGGTGTCTCTGGCGATGGGGGCGAAGGAGGGGGCGAATCTGGTCATGGAGGGAATCTTCCCCCATCCCACCGTGAGCGAAGCCATTCACGAAGCCTTTCTCGACCTCAAGGGGAGGGCCATTCATCGATAATTTCATCTCATAACAAAGGCTGATCGTGGGATTTGTCACTTTGGTCTCACCGGTCCGGGATATGACCTCCTGGAAAAAGATCCTCGATTACGGGATCAATTCCAATCTGGTGACCGCTTTTGCCGCCGACGCCGTCGGAAGGATCGTCCTGTTCGAGGACCGACTCATCCATATGACGAAACTGCCCGCCCGGTCCCTTTCTCGGATGCCGGTCCGCGACTTGCGTGAGCATCTGTTTCACAAGGGGAGCGGGCGTCCCCCGGAGGAAGAGGGAACGGAAGATTTATTCCGGAGGACTGATTACCGGGGTCAGGGGGAGCAGGGAACCCTGGTATGGTGGGGCTTCCAGCTGGGAGCGATGCCTCCTCCGGCCGGGATCTACTTTCTGGCCTCCTATGACCGGATGCCCACGGATAAACAGATGGAGTCGATCGAATATCCGGCCATCGTCCAGATGAAGGAAAAGATCCAGAATGCGGTGGCCCACCATCTTCTCGAGGAATCCGACCAGCGGGTCCTCACAGAAGAGATTTCCCGACTGATGGAATGGGAGGCGGAAGGATTCAAGACCAACCGGGTCTTTCTGGTCGACGGAGTAACTCTCGATGATGGCCCCCGTCCGATCTACCTTCAGTTCGAGGGCCCGGAAGACAATCTCAGGATGATCCAGGAAAATGTCTCCATCGGAGACATCCAGTTCTTCAGGAAGATTTCCGAGGCGGGCCCCCGGCCGGCTCTTGTCGAGCATACGGAGAAGAGCTATCGGTACGAGATCATGCTTCCGTTGACCTGGTACATCCACGTCATGGGGTGGATCGGGATCCCTTTTCCGTCTCTCGACCTGTGGATGAAGCCAGTCAGGCTGAATTTCGAAGAGATTGTCCGGAATATGGGAGACGCCTTGGGGGAGGAGCGTATGGCCCTGGGCCTTCTTCCGAAATATGATGTTCACCGGGGGCTTTTCGAGGAAGAGAGCTTCCTGACACTGATGGACGGAATGATGGCCCGCCATCCCCCTCGTCCCTTTGTTGTCTTGCTCGTCAAGGCCCCCCCCTCTTCCCGGGATTTCCTCCAGGGGATCCTGGACCGCTCCAAAAGGCCATCGGATATTCTGGCCCAGGTTGGGGAGGACCTGGTTCTCCTCTTTCCTGATCAGGATGTCTCCCGGGCCAGGGGGATCGAAGACCGCTACCGGGAGGTCCTCGAAAAACTGGTCGGAACAAAGCCGGATTTAAATGTTGCCATCTCCGTCTTCTGGTTTCCCTCCACGGCATGGACGGGCCGGGACCTCATGGCCACCCTGTCGGCCCGGCCAAAAATACCGATCACGCCCAAAACCAGCTCTAAAACGACCCAGAAGACCTTCGACGAATGGTTCAAGCGCTTTCTTGTGCTCAAGGACTGGGAGTGAAAATAATTCTCTGCATAATTTCGGGAAGATGTCTTTTCTTTCTTCTGGCCATGATGTCCTTTCCGTTTTTTTCCCTTCCCGTTTTTGCGTCCCCTCCTTTGAAGAGAGCCGATCATGTCTTCATCATCATCATGGAGAACAAGGGGTTCGGAGAAATTGTCCATGGGACCGATGCTCCTTTTTTCAACAGTCTGTCCGGGGGAAGACTCACGAATTATTGGAGTCTTGCCCATCCGAGCCTTCCCAACTATGTTGCGATGATGGGGGCCTGGCCTCCGCTTCCGGCCTCCGATGATCCTCGCATCCGCCTCGAAGGAGACAGTCTCCCGGAAGAGTTGGTGCGACACGGCCATTCCGTCGGTTCCTATATGCAGGGGCTCCCCCGTGCCGGCTTTGGAGGAAAAAGCGCCCCCTCCCTCTTCGGGAGGTATGTCCTGAAGCACGATCCTTTCCTGCTCTTTTCCCGGCTTCGTGAAAGCCCTGTTCGGAAAACAGTTGTTCCACTTCACAAGCTCCCGGAAGATCTGGCCCGTGGATCAATCCCGGAGCTCTCCCTGATTGTGCCGGATCTGTGTCACGACATGCACGGTGCATTTGCTTGCCATTTTCACAACCGCCACGAGCTTGTGAAGGCGGGGGACCGTTTCCTGGCCCACTGGATCCCTGTCATTGAAAGCTCACAACTTTTCCGGACCGGACGGGTCTGGATCTTTGTCCTGTGGGATGAGTCTGGATATGGAGAAAGGTCGGATTCCGGTGGGAAAGACGACAGGATCCGTGACCCTCTCCCGAAGGAAAAAAGGCTTCATGCGGGTGGGCATATTCCCTTTCTCTGGATCGACTCGAAGGTTTCCAGCCCTTGGCAATCCCCATGCTTTGCCAATCACTACTCTCTCCTTGAAAGCCTGACGCACAATTTTTCTCTTCCGGAACTCGCACCTCCGGGAGAGAGGGTCCCCCTTCCGGGACCAGGGGGAGTTTGTTCCAAAGATTGACTCCTCCGGTCCCCTGCCAGACTGGGTCTTTTCCCGGTCTTTTTTGCCCAATTTGTTAGTGAAAAATGTTCGCCTTGATCCCTTCCGAGGGGTGGTCTAAGATAAAAAAAGGGGATGATTTCAGATTCTTTCTAAGGAAAGGACGGATCCATGGAACGGATTTCCTTTGTACTGGCCTCCGATTCTCTCGAAAAGCTGCATGCTGTCGGACTCATGGCCTCGGTTGCGGCGGTGAGCCAAATGGAGGTGAATGTCTTTGTGACCATGAACGCCATCACTGCCTTCCGGAAATCGACGGTCGAAAAGAAAGCTTATAGGGTCGAGGGGGAGGTCGGACGCCATCTCCTCGAGAAGAACGGACAGATGTTCTATGATCTTCTCCAGCAGGGCAAGATGATGGGATCCCTCAAGGTCTATGCCTGTGGCATGGCGCTCGAACTTATCGGAGAAGGGCTTGACAAGTATCTTCCCGTCTTTGATGAAGTGCTGGGAGTTGCCGGCTTTCTGGGAAAGGCCGAAGGGGGCCAGGTTCTTTTTGTGTGACAACCGATGAACGGACAGGAGACGAAGGATGGCACAAGAGGCAAGTATGAAAATCGATGAGGTTGTCGATGGACGGGGACTCTTCTGTCCAGGCCCTCTGATGGAGCTTATCAAGACCATCCAGCTCAAACCCGTAGGGACGGTCCTTTCGGTCCTTTCAACCGACGAAGGGTCTGCCAAGGATATTCCTGCGTGGATCCAGAAGGTCGGCCAGGAATATGTGAAGACGGAGAAAAAGGATGGATACTGGGAGGTCATAGTCAAGAAAGTGAAATAGCCAGCAGTGTGTGATGGTGAGCCGGCAGCAGAAAAAAGGCGGACTATGAAAGGTCCGCCTTTTTTCTGCCTTTCAGTGGCCGGAGGGGTCTTCTCCGGCCATGCCGAGGTAGCGAGCGATATCGGCCGGAGAGAGGGCGAGCTCCCGAGGATGGAAGGTCTGCTTGACCCGCGAACGGTCGATGGTCGACAGGGTAAGGGGGACCGGTTCCGGCAAGGGAACTCCCGGCTTTGAGAAGATGGCGAGAAGGCTCACGGGGCCGGTATGCGTGTCGGGGTCTTTGTAGGAGGTGATCAGGGCGATGCGTCCATCGGTGAGGAGGACCAGGGAACCGACGGGGTAGATGCCCACCATATGGACCAGATGGGCAATGGCCCTCGGGTCAAGTTTGGTCAGCTCCCGTTCCAGGAGATAAGAGAGTGTCTTGGCCGGAGAAAGCGGAGGGCGGTAGATGCGCCCGGCCGTGAGAGCCTCATAGATATCCAGGACCATGAGAGACCGGCTGACCGGATCGATGTCGGGAAGGTCCAGGCCGAAGGGGTATCCTCCCCCGCCCTTTCTTTCGTGATGCTCCATGGCCACATGGGTGCAAAGGCCCCGGACAACCTCGTCCTTGGACATCGAGAGGATGGAGTGGCCGAGCTTGGGATGGCGCTTCATCGTCTCCCATTCGTTGGGGTCAAGCTTGCCCGGTTTTTTCAGAATCTCAAGGGGGATCAAAGCCTTGCCGATATCGTGAAGAAGGGCGGCAAGCCCCCATTTCGGGAGCTCCTCCCGCGGAACACCGCTCTGGTCAGCCAGACCCATGGCCAGGATCATGGTGTTGGTTGAATGGACATAGGATTCGTCATCGACTTCGGACAATGTGACGAGAAATGAGTTTTTCCGGGGATCTCGCAGCAACAGTTCGAGAGTTTCCACCACCTGTTGGCGAAGGGGGGCGATCTCCAGGGCATTTCCCATCCGGACGTCCCCAAAGCTTTTGGAGACGACAGCCACCGTTTTGTCATGGAGGGCATTCCACTCCTTGAGGGAGGGAAGCGGGAGAACCTCCATCTCCCGGTAAATCGGCACCTCCGTCTGCTCTTGCAGCTCCCCTGACACCTGGGCAGGGGTAACCGAGGGATGGGGATCGGGAAGTCTGACCGTGACCATGCGGATCCCGTTGTCACGGAGCTTCTGGATCTCTTCCTTGGATTGCACCCGAAAACGGTGGAAGAGAATGTTGGTCTCGAGCCAGCTTTTGTCCAGTGCAACAACTTCCATGCCCACCTGGAGCTTGTCGATGGAAATGATCTTGTTCATGGGTGACTCCGGGACGGAGGGGAGGGAGTGATGGGTCCATGGATGCTCCCGCCATCGGCAACCTGTTCTTCGGCCTCTTCGAAGGTCTCGCATTTTCCTGATGCGAAGAGGAAAAGAGCTGTCTGGCGGCGCAGATGTGTCGCCACAGGATGATCCGGATCCTTTGCGATTTCCTCGAGAATTCGGGCCAATCCGGGACCCTCTCCAGGGGGTGGCAAAGAGGATGGGCTTTTCCCGGGAGGAGGGATTGTTACCGATTGAAGATCCGGACCCAGGGCCGGATCCAGAAGGTGACAGTGGGTGGCCCGGTGCGTATGAAGATCCACCCCACCCTCTGATCCGCAGACGAAAAGGATCCGGCGGGGGGGGAGACTTTT
>JAKAWK010000032.1 GCA_021827365.1 Nitrospirota bacterium | reverse complement strand
CCTCATAGGCGGGACGCTCTTCGAAATAGGCCAGGTTGAGGCTCGTGAAGGGAATCGGAGAGGGAGGCGATCCCAAAGAGAGCTCCTTTTTCCGAAGAAGGGCATCGATCATCCATGCCCCGTGATGGCCGCTTCCCACGGCCTGGGAGACGAGGCCTCCGCCGGGAGAGGCATCCCCCCCGGCAAAGATCCGGCTCTCCCCCTCCACCTGGCCCGTAGGGATAAGGGAGAGAAAGGGGCGGTTCCCCAGGAGCCGCCCGATTCCGGCGGGATCCACTTCCTGCCCAACCGCCGGAATCACCGCGTCGGTCTCGAGGATGGTTTCGGTCCCGGTAAAGGCCCGGTGGACAGGAGCCTCGCCCTCCATCTCCTTGAGCGCGTGCAAAAGCTCGACCGCAATGACCCGCTCCTCCCGGAGGATCAGTCGGCCGATCCGCCGGCCTGTATGGATCCGGACACCCTCCTCGAGGGCCATGACAACTTCCCGGGCAATGGCCGGCATGGTTCCCCGCCCCGTCGGAGAGGGATAGCCCGGAAGCTCTTCGTCCGTCACCACATGGACCTCCCGGGAACCGGTCCGGAGGAGAGTCCGGGCCAGGTCGACCGCGGTGTTTCCCCCTCCCACAACGACGGCCCGCTCCCACCGGGGGAGGCTCCCGACATTCCGCCACTCCCACAGGAGATCAAGCCCGTGGCGAAGATCCCCCGGAAGGGCGTGATCCACGGAATAACTCCGGTTCTTCTGACGGCCCGGAGCCAGAAAAACGGCCGAAAATCCTTCTTCCAGCTCTTCGAGGGAGATGTCTCTCCCCAGCTTTTGTCCCGGCCGGAAATCGATTCCTGTGGCCAGGATCCGTTCGACCTCCCGGGAGAGGATCTCTGCCGGAAGGCGGTAGTCCGGAATGATCCGGCAGGTCCCCCCGGCTTCGGGCAGGGCCTCGAACAGGGTCACCCGATAGCCTGCCCTCCGAAGATGGTAGGCGCAGGAAAGGCCGGCAGGACCAGCTCCGACAACGGCCACGGCCTCCTCCCTTGGCTCCCCGTCGAGGCCCGGGTAGGGCCACCCCTCCCGGAGAGCCAGGTCTCCCAGGAAGCGCTCCGCCGAATGGATCGAGAGGGCCCTGTCATAGGAGCCCCGGTGGCAGGAGGTCTCGCAGGGATGGGGGCAGACTCGGCCGGTCACCGCCGGCAAGGGGTTCGCCGTCACCAGGGCCTCCCAGGCCTGCCGGGGGCGGTCCATGGCGAGATGGTCGAGATAAACCGGAATCTCTTCGTGGGCCGGACAGGCTCCGTGGCAAGGGGAGGGGGAGGTCGCGTACAGGGGCCGCTCCAGCCGCCAGGATCCCGTGTGGTTCGCTTTCGAGGTTCCGGGGAGGGCGAACCCCCCGGCGTTGACCCGAACCGGAGAGGCCGGTCTTTCCTTGTCTATCCCCATCGGGATCCTCCACGACGGATGGTGTCGGCTCCCCCGGAATCCCGGGGGCCGGGAGCCTCTGAAAGAAGGCCATATCGCTCGATATTGGCGTCGGCCAGGGCCTGAAGGTGCTCGAGCTCCTCCCGCGCCTCCGGCGTGTCCATAAGAAGGTGGCGGAAGCGGAACTGCGGCAGGGCGTATTCACGGACCGGACGGGGATTCCGGATCTTCATGGAGCTCACGACCTGTCCCCGCTCCATTTCGAGGATCGGGAAGAGGCCCGTCTCCACCGCCAGCCGGTCTACGGAGATCGTGAGCGCGCTGTCGTGGCCCCACCCCAGGGGACAGGGAGAATGCAAAAGGAGAAAGGAGGGCCCGGAGACGTCGAGGGCGCGCCGGACCTTGGCCCGGAGGTCGGACGGGTAGGCCACCGAGGCCGTGGCGGCATAGGGAATGCCGTGGGCGGAAATGATGGCCAGGAGATCCTTCTTGAAATGGCGTTTTCCCTGGCGGACCCGTCCTGCGGGCGAGGTGTTCGTCCAGGCGCCATGAGGCGTCGACCCCGAGCGCTGGATACCCGTGTTCATGTAGGCTTCGTTATCGAAGCAGACGAAGAACACGTCATGGTTTCTCTCGAGCATCCCCGACAGGGCCTGGAATCCGATATCGAAGGTCCCGCCGTCGCCCGCAAAGGCCAGGACCCGGGTTGTTCTCCCCTGGGCCCGGAGGGCCACCTCGATTCCGGCGGCCACCGCGGCGACATTCTCGAAAAGGGAGTGGATCCAGGGAACGGTCCAGGCCGACTGGGGCCAGGGGGTGGTAAAGATCTCGAGACAACCTGTGGCGTTGGCGACAATGACGTCAGGGCCGGCCGCCTCGAGGACAAGCCGGGCCGCCAGGGCCTGTCCGCACCCCTGGCAGGCCCCGTGGCCGGATTCGATCCCGGAGAAGCGGGGCTGGACCTTTCGAAGCGCCGTCATGTCGACGGAGGACGGAAGAGAGGGGATCGGGGTCATGGGGGTCTCCTCAGGAGGTTGGCAGGACAGAATCTTTCGGAAGGGGAAGCTTTCCCGGGTCGAGATCGAAGAATGAGAAGGCCGGAGGATTCTTCTCCAGGGCCTCCAGCATCTCACGGAAAATCCCCCCCGGAACGTTGCGGCCGCCGAGACCCACCACGAAATTCACGACCCGGGGAGGCTTTCCCGTTCCGTAGAGAGCCGACCGGATCTCATGGGCCACGATCCCGCCCGATCCCGGGGAGAGGGAGCGGTCGAGAACGATCAGGTCGGACAGCCCTTCTGAAGCCTCCCGGATCGCCCCGGCCGGGAAGGGCCGGAAGGCGCGAAGGCAGAGAATCCGCACCGGGCGGCCCAGAAGCCCCGACCGATGGGCATCCTTGAGGGTCCCGTAGACCGAACCCATGGCCAGGATCCCAACCGTTGCCTCCCGGTCCCCCTCGACCCGGAGGAGCCCCCCGCTTTCACGGCCGACCAAGTTTGCAAAGTCATGGTCGGCCGCCAGGATTTCCTGTTCCGCCAGGGCAAAGGCCCCGTGCTGGAGGGAGCGTATCTCGGTGAAGAATTCAGGGGAGACCAGGGTCCCCTGGGTCAGCGGGCGGGCGGCGGAGAGGGAGCGGGAAAAGTGGAAGGGAGGAAGAAAGGCATCGACCAGCCCCGCCTCCGGGAGGTCGATCGGCTCCAGGGTATGGGTGAGGGTGAAGCCGTCGACACAGACCATGACGGGGAGCTCGGTCCGTTCCGAGATCCGGAAGGCCTGGATCGTGGTGTCCACGGCCTCCTGGTTGTCGGCGCAGTAAAGCTGGATCCATCCCGAGTCCCGGACCGCCATGGAGTCCTGGTGGTCGTTCCAGATGGAGACGGGAGAGGAGACGGCGCGGTTGGCGCAGGTGAGGACAACGGGAACCCTGAGCCCCGAGATGTTGTAGAGAACCTCGCTCATCAGAAGGATGCCCTGGGAGGCGCTGGCGGTATAGGAACGGGAGCCGGCGGAGGCGGCTCCCAGGACGACCGAGGCTGCGGAAAACTCGCTCTCGACGCTGACCAGCTCCGCCTCAAGGAGGCCGTCGGCGATGAGGCGCGCGAGGGCTTCCACGATATGGGTCTGGGGGGTGATGGGATAGGCCGCCACGACCTGGGGCCGGCAGAGGGCGACGGCCCGGGCGATCGCCTGGGAGCCCTCGAGGGCGTCACGCATGGATGGGCTGCTCCTTCCAGAGATTTTCCGTAACAAGGGAGGCGCCCGATGAAACGAGAGCCAGGTTCTTCGCCAGGAGATCCCCTGAAAATCGCCCCGCAAATGCCCGTCCAAGGCTCTCGGTCGAAAGAAGCCCCGTCAGGGAGAGGAAGGCCGAAAGAAGCGGCGCATTGGGAATCGGCCGGCCCAGGGCCTCCATGGCCAGACGTGTGGCGGGAATCGTTGCGATCCTGAGCCCCGGCACTAGAGGGATTCCTTCCTCCTCAAGGCGTTTACGGAGATCTTCGGGTGCATGCGGGGAATTGACGAGGATGGCCCCCTCGGAGGAGAGCCCCGAAAGTGTCTCCGGAACCCGGAGCAGGCCGTCGTCTGCGAGGATGAGGTAGCGGGGGGAGGTCACCTGGGAGCGGCGGAGGATCGGGGTCGAGTCGATGCGGACAAAGGCGGTGATCGGCGCACCCCTCCGCTCGGCCCCGAAGCTCGGGAAGGCCTGGGAAAACTTCTCTTCGAAGAAGGCCGCCGTCGCGAGGAGATAGGCGGCCAGTACATTGCCCTGTCCTCCCCGACCGTGGATGCGAATTTCTACCATGATGCCCCCGCCTATTCGTCCTGACTGGCCAGATGCCTTCTAACAGACGGCTCATCTGCGATCCATGATCCACCATACCACTCCCGGTTCACGGTGAAAAGCGGTATGGTATCCTTTGGAAGGCGGGGAAAAGCATAAGGAGAGGAGGGACCTCATGACAGAGGAATCCCGAGGATTTCTCGAACGGGAACGGTTCCGGGAGCTCTTCGACAGGCTTTTGGTCCGGGGCTACCAGACCATTGCCCCTGTGGTGCGGGACGGAACCATCGTCTATGCAGAGGTGTCGGGACCGGAGGACCTTCCCCGGGGCCTCCGCGATCTCCAAACTCCCGGCTCCTACCGTCTCGAGGCGGAAGAATCCGGACGCTTCTTTGCCTGGGCCAACGGACCCCAGGCCCTGAAGCCGCTCCTGTTCGCCCCCCGGGAGATCCTCTGGGAAACCCGGCGCGAATCCGACGGAGCGCTCTCCTTTTCCTCCTCCTCCCCCTCCCCGCGCCCCCTGGCCGTTATCGGCATCCGGGCCTGCGACCTTTCCGCCCTGGCCCTTTCGGACCGCCACTTCGGAAAGGGCCCCTTTCCCGATCCTGGGTACGCCCTCCGGCGCCGGGACTTGTTCCTGGTGGCCGTCGACTGCTCCCATCTGGCGGATACCTGTTTCTGCGTCTCGACAGGAGATGGTCCCGAGGCCCAGTCGGGCTTCGACCTGGCCCTGGGAGAGCTCGATTCGGGATTTTTGGTCCGGTCCGGGTCGGAGAAGGGCCGGGAACTTCTGCGGGAGCTCTCCCTTCCCCCGCCCGAGTCTTCCATGGAAGAAGCCCTGAAAATACAGGGGGACCGGGCAAGATCCTCCCAGACGCGCCGTCTTCCTTCCCGGAACCTCCAAAACGCCCTGGCCTCGCGACCCGACCATCCCCACTGGAACAATCTGGCCGCCCGGTGCCTCTCCTGCGGAAACTGCACCTCGGTCTGTCCCACCTGTTTCTGTTTTTCGGAACGGGAGGAGCCGGCCCTGGACGGCTGTTCGAGCCTTCATCTGCGGGAATGGGACTCCTGCTTCACCGCCGGACACAGCTATATCCATCCGGCCCCGCTCCGGGGGGAGACCCGGTTCCGCTACCGCCAGTGGCTGACCCACAAGCTCGACTACTGGCATGACCAGTATGGCCGCTCCGGATGTGTCGGTTGCGGCCGCTGCATCTCCTGGTGCCCGGTGGGAATCGACTTCACGGAGGATCTTCCCCTCCTTCTCGGGGAGGCCGATGGACACTAACCCCCATATTCCCCGGGCGGCCATCATCCGGGACCGGATCCAGGAGGCCCCGACGGTCTTCACCCTCCGGCTCGAACCGGAAGGGGACACATCGGTGCCCTTCCGCTTTACCCCGGGCCAGTTCAACATGGTCGGAGTCATGGGCCTGGGAGAGGTCCCTCTCTCTATCGTCTCCGACCCCTCCGACCTTGACTTTTTCGACCACACCGTCCGGATCGTGGGCCGGGTCACCGGGGCAATGGCCCGGATGGGTCCCGGGGACCGGGTGAGCATCCGGGGCCCCTTCGGGAACGGCTGGCCCATGGATGCGACACGCGGGCGCGATATCGTCCTGGTCTCAGGCGGGCTCGGGTGCGCCCCGCTCGTCTCGGTCGTCAACTATGTGGTCCGGCGCCGGGAGGACTTCGGCGCCCTCACCGTGCTTCACGGGGTCAAAAACCCCCGGGACCTCTTCTGGAAGGAGCGCTTTTCCCGGCTGAACGGGATCGGGGGAACAAGAGTCTTCCTGACGAGCGATACGGGAGGGTCGGGCTGGGAAGGGGCGGTGGGTCCGGTGACCAACCTGATCGAAAATATTTCTGTCACTAAAAAAACTACGGCCAAGATCTGCGGTCCTGAGCCCATGATGATCGCCACCGTGGGAAAGCTCCTGGACCAGGGCCTTGCCGAGGAGGATCTCTGGGTGAGCCTTGAGCGGAACATGCAGTGCGCAGCCGGATTCTGTGGCCACTGCCAGCTGGGGGAGATGTTTGTCTGCCGCAGCGGACCCGTCTTCCGCTATTCGGAGATCAAGAACCGGCTGGGAATCCGGGGACTATGACCATGAGCGGATCCGCCAGACCTGAAGAAAACTCTAAAACGACGCCTCCGAAACCCCGGATCGCCGTCCTGAAGCTCGCTTCCTGCGATGGCTGCCAGCTCGCCTTTCTGGGACTGGGCGACAAGCTCCTCGAGCTGTCCGGCCAAGCCGAGATCGTCCACTTTGCCGAGGCAGGTCCCCTGGGCCCCCTGACCGGCCTCGACATCACCTTCATCGAAGGCAGCCTTTCAACCCGGGAGGACCACGACATGGTGCTCTCGGTCAGGAAGGAGAGCCGGTTTCTCGTGACGATCGGAGCCTGCGCGACCTCCGGGGGAATCCAGGCCCTCAGAAACCTCGCTTCCGGCCCTCTCCTCTCCTCCCTCTACCCCTCCCCGGAGGTCATCGACTTTCTCGACCAATCCACCCCCGTGGCCTCCCTGGTCCCGGTCGACCTCGAGCTCTGGGGATGTCCGGTCACGGGGGATCAGATCCTTCTGGCCCTCCGCTCCCTTCTCTTCGGGGCCCTTCCCCCCGTCCAGACCGACAAGGTCTGTCTTGAATGCAAGCGACGGGGGATTGCCTGCGTGACGGTCACGAAACAGATCCCCTGCCTGGGTCCCGTGACGCTCACGGGGTGCGGCGCCCTCTGCCCCTCCTTCGACCGGGGATGCTATGGATGTTTCGGTCCTGCCGAAAACCCCGAAACCTCCTCTCTCGCCCGGAGCTTCTCCGGTCTTGGACTAACACCCGCCGAGATCGCCCGGCGCTTTCTCTTCATCAACAGCAATGCCCCGGCCTTCCGGGAGGAAGGGAGACGTTGGCAGGGAGGGGATCCCCATGAGTGAGGACCGGCTCATCCGCATTCCGGTCATGGCCCGGGTGGAGGGAAAAGGAGCCCTTGAGGTCACCCTCCGGGAGGGACGGATCGGGGAGGTGCGCCTTCGCATCTTCGAACCTCCCCGCCTCTTCGAAAAAATTCTCGAAGGACGGGAATTCCGGGAGGTCCCCGACATCGTGGCCCGGATCTGCGGCATCTGCCCGGCCGCCTACCAGATCACCTCAGTTTTGGCCATCGAGAAGGGGTTTGGAATGGTTCCGGGAGAGGAGATCCCCCGGTTCCGAAGGATCCTGGCCTGTGGAGAGTGGATCTCAAGCCATAGCCTTCATATTCATCTTCTGGCCGCCCCGGACTTCCTGGGTTACCCGGATGCGACGGAGTGGGGCCGCCATGATCCCCAACCCCTCCGGCGGGGCTTTGAACTCCACGCCATCGGAAACGCCCTCATGTCCCTTCTGGGAGGTCGTCCGGTCCATCCTGTCGGCGCCTGTGTCGGAGGATTTTTCCGCTTCCCCTCCCGGCAGGAGACAAAGGCCCTGGCGGAGAGGCTCCGCGCTGCCCTCCCCCTGGCCTCGGGGCTGGTCCGCTGGGCGGCCTCCCTGGATTACCCGGAAAGCGACCGCGCCTTTACCTCGGTCTGCCTTCAAGGCGAGGGGGGCTATCCCATGAACGAAGGGCGCATCGTCTCGGACCGGGGCCATGACCTCGATCCGGCCGAGTTCGAATCCCGGATCCGGGAATTCCAGGTTCCCCACTCGACGGCCTTCCACAGCCTTCTCGACGGAGAGCCCTACCTGGTGGGCCCACTGGCCCGCCTGAACATCCATGGGGACAAGATCCCGGGCGACATCCTCTCGGACGTCGTCTCCTCGGGAATCCGCTTCCCCAGCACCAACATGAACCATAGCCTTCTGGCGCGGGCCATCGAGATCCACTATGCCTTGAGGGAGGCCCTCTCCCTTCTGGAGGGCCCTCCTCCCGCCGGTCCGTCGTTTGTTCCCGCGGAGCCTGTGGAGGGGACCGGGATTGCCGCCACGGAGGCACCCCGGGGCATCCTCTGGCACCGCTACGACCTGTCCCGGGAGGGTCTTGTCCGGAAGGCCCGGATCATCCCTCCGACCAGCCAGAACCAGTCCATGATGGAGGCCGACCTCCGGGAATCCCTTGAACGAGCCGGGCTCGACCGGCCCGAGGAGGCTCTCAGGAAGGAGGCGGAACGGATCGTCAGAAACTATGATCCCTGCATCTCCTGTGCCACCCATTTTCTGGACCTGACCGTCCACCGGGACGACGGGTGACGACCCGGATCGAGATCCTGGGGATCGGATCCCCTCTTCACCCGGACCAGGCGGCCATGAGTCTTGTCGAAGGGATGCAACGGGAGGGATTTTCTTCCGGAATCGAGGGGGTCGAATTTGCCTTCCGGACCCTGGACCGACCGGGGTGGGGGCTTCTCGAATTCCTCCGGGAGACGGAGTGGGCGATTCTGGTGGACGCCATGGTCTCCGGAAGAAGACCGGGGTCGGTCTCGCGTCTTGACATCGACACCCTTCCCTTCTCCTCCCGGACGCTCACCTCCCACGAGGTGGGCCTTCTTCCCGTTCTGGCCGTGGGACGATCCTTGGGTCTCCTCCCCCGCGGATTGATCCTCTACGGAATCGAGATCGATCCTCCGCCGTTTCCGGATCCCGCCTCCCCCCGGGAGCCTCCCTTCGCAGTCGTCAGCTCCCTAAGGGAAGCCATTTTAAGAGACATGGCCTCCCTTTTGGCCCCGGAGTCCGGCCGGGAGAGACGATGAGGAGACTCCGGGATCCTAAAATGACACCGGAAACGACCTCCACCCCTCCCAGAGCTTTGAAGAGGAGGCCACGGAACGGTTTCAGGCCCTCTTGAAGAAAAGCCTTCTCTCTCGCTCCTTAAGGAGCGAGGTTCCAGGAGCTTTTTCGATAAAGGAAAGGGATCTTGAGGTCTATAGTTGACGTCCTCCCCTCCGTGAACGAAAGGGATTCCTTCCTGCCATCTCCCCGGTAGGACACGGGGATGGATTCGGCGACCTGAAGGGTCAGGCGACGAACTCGCCGGGTTGCCCCGGCGAACAGGCGCTACGGGCGTGCCCCGCCCTGAGTATATTTTTCGCGGCGTTCGCGTCCGCATGGTCGCAATAATCGCAGGAGACGCACCGGAAGGTCGCCTGGTCCGGCCGGTTCTCCGCCGACACATGACCGCAGGCGGAACAGGTCCGGCTCGTGTTCCGGGGATCGACCCGGACCAGGCGTCCTCCCCGTTCCGAAAGCTTGTACTCCAGGAGGGAGAGGAACGTGCCCCATCCCTGGGAGAAAATGGAGCGGTTCAATCCGGACTTCTGCCGGACGTTCCGTCCGGGCGTCTCCCGGGTCCCTCGTGCGCTTCGGGTCATGTTCCGGATCTTCAGGTCCTCGACATAGACGACGGCTTGGGTTTCGCTCATCGCCGTCGAGATCTTGTGGAGAAAATCCCGACGCATGTTGGCCACCCGCTCATGGGCTCTCGCCACGCGGAGCTTCTGCTTGGCGAAGTTCCGGCTTTTCGGTCCCTTCCGGTATTTCCGGGAGAGCTTCCGCTGTTCCCATCGGAGACGGACTTCCGCCCGTTCCGTGGCCCGAAGGAGACGCTCGTCCGGATGAAGCCGGGTGCCGTCCGAGAGCGTGGCGAAGGAGACAACCCCGAGATCCAGTCCGATTTCCGGAGAGGTTCTTGGGGTTGTCTCCTGGACCTTCCTTTCCGTCTGGATCGACACGGCCCACCGTCCGGCCTTGCCGGTCACAGTGGCGTTCCTGATCTCTCCAGTGATCTGCCGGGAGAGGCGAATCTTGACCCATCCCACTTTCGGGAGAAAGATCCGAGGAAGGAGATTTCTCCCCTCCGCATCCCGGGCCGCAAGATCGAGCTTCACCTGGAGAGGATCGGGATACCGGAGGGAATCTCCCTCGCCCTTCCTTTTGGACCTCGGGAAGCGCTTCGGGTTTCTCCGGTCCAAGGCTTCCCAAATGGCCCGGTTGAGGTTCTTGAGGGTCTGTTGCTGGGGATGGACCGGGCCGCCCGAGAGAAACCCGTATTCCTCGCTCGCACGCCACAGGGTCAGGAGCTTGGCCAGGTCCCCGTAGGCCAGAAGAGGCATCCCGGATTCAAGCCGTTTCGTCTGAAGATCGAGGGCCTTGTTCCAGACGAACCGGACGCACCCCGCATGGCGGGACAGGAGTCCCTCCTGTTCGGGCGTCGGAACAAGACGGAGTTTGAGGGCTTGAATTCTTTTCATCCCGGCCATTATACTTGGTCGCATGGACAAGTCAACCGAACTCAGGCATGGAAGACATTGCGTTTTTGCGATGCATGTTCATTTGGTCTTCGTCACAAAATACAGGGGTGGCGTGTTCTCGAAGGAAATCCTGGAGGATCTGCATGAGATCTTCGCCTCTGTCTGTCACGACTTCGAAGCGACTCTGGTCGAGTTCGACGGGGAAGACGACCATGTTCACCTGCTGGTCCATTACCCGCCAAAGGTCTCGGTTTCTGCCTTGGTGAACAGCCTCAAGGGTGTCTCCAGCCGGTTGATCCGGAAGAAAAAATACCCTCGAATTCAGAAAAAACTATGGGAAGGATCGCTCTGGTCCCCCAGCTATTTTGCCGGAAGCTGTGGGGGAGCCCCCATCGATGTGATTCGCCAGTACATCGAACAGCAGAAGGCGCCACACTGAAAGCATAAATTCTAGGACGGCCCTCGCCGTCCGCGCTATCCTTCCCCGGCATGAATGCCGAGATTTGCCGCGCGATTGGATCAAGACCCGTCGAAAAACGGCAAAGTCCAGAATCGACCAGGAAAAACCGCAAAAAATTTAATCCTTAATGCCTTCCTCTTCTTAAGCGGAATCCGGAGAGAATCCTCCCCGGACTCTCCGATTAATACATTGGGAAATCGCCCCACACATTTTGCCGGAGTCCGGAACAAAATTGGAAACTGGTGAGGGTGTCAAGAGGGCATCGGAAAGACGGCTCAGAACTTGTCCAGAAGCCTTCTCTGAGCCCGTTCCTTCTTCGAAGGTCTTCGGGGATTTCCCTTTTTCTTCCCGAAGGTCGGGGCGGGGGGTTCCTCCGGATCCTTTCCGTAGGGATCCTCGGGAGGAGAAGAACGCCCGGGGGCGGCCGGCCTTCCGAGCCTCACGAGAAAGTCCCGGGAGGAGACGGGCTCCGCCCCCAGCCTCGAGATCTCCCGGATCACCTCCCGGTCCGAGCTCACCACCGCCGCCCTCTCCCGGAAGCGTCCCGCCAGGGCTACGATTACGGTGTCGGCAGTCCCCGCCCCTTCGGAAAAGACCACCCGCACCCCCCCGCTTCCCACCAGAAGAAGGTCCCGGTCGGTGGGGTAGCCGTCGAAGACCAGATGGATCTCGGAAAAGTCCCGTCCGGCGCCCCACACCGAAATCTCCCGGACCAGGGAGGCCCGTTCCCGGGCCAGAAGCTCCCGGTCCCGGCGCATCGCTCCGCGGGCTCCGATGATGTTGTAGCCGTCCAGGATCAGGATGCGGGCCATGGCCGTCTCCGGAAGGTGGGGCCGGACGGGGAGCGTCCTGGCCTAGAAGTCGATGCCGAAAAACCGTCGGGTGTTGTCGAGGACGAGGGCCGAGAATTCGAGGGGATCTTCACCCAGGACCCCCGCCGCCACCCGGAGGGTCTCGGGAAGGAGGGCCGGCTCGTTGGTCTTTCCCCGGAAGGGGACCGGGGCGAGATAGGGGCAGTCGGTCTCGAGAAGGATCCGGTCCCGGGGGATCCCGGGAAGGAGATCCCGGAGCCCCTGGGCATTCTTGAAGGTGAGGATCCCGGAAAAGGAGAGCCAGAACCCCCGGTCGAGGGCCCCGAAGGCCTCCTCCCGGTTCCCCGTGAAGCAGTGGAAGACGCCCCGGCGCGGGGAGAGGTTTTCTGAGTCGAGGACGGAAAAAATCGGCGCAAAGGCGTCCCGGCAGTGGAGGATTAACGGAAGATTTCTCTCCCGGGAAAGCCGGATGTGCTCCCGGAGGGAGGACTCCTGGACAGAGAGCGGGGTCTCGGGGATGTCGGCGATATCGAGGCCGGTCTCCCCGATCCCCACGACCCGGGGCTCCTTCGACAGGGCCATGAGGTCGGCCAGGGCGGCTTCATCCATCGAGGCCGCCTCGGAGGGGTGGATTCCCACCGTGGCCCAGACATGGGGAAGGTCCCGGGCAAGGGCGATCGATTCCCGGGAGGAGGCGAGCCGGGTTCCGATGTTCACGAGCCCCGCCATCCCCCTCAAGACGGCCCGGTCATAGGCCTCCTTGGCAGAAATCTCGGGGGGAAGGAGATTTAAATGGGCGTGGGTGTCGAAAAAGGGAATCGTCCCGGAAAACTCGGTCGGTGCCATCTCCCCTCCCCTACTTGATCCCGGAGCCGGGAGGGGCGGACCGGTCCACGGTGAGAAGGGAGACCCCGTTCTCGGTCGAGGCGGCGAGAAGCATCCCCCGGGAGGTGACTCCCATCAGCGTTGCGGGGGTGAGGTTTGCCACGACGACCACGGTCTTTCCCACAAGCTCTTCCGGAGAGTAGGAGCCGGAGATTCCCGCCACCACCGTCCGGGGCTCCGCCTCCCCGATGTCGACCGAGAGCCGCAGGAGCTTTTTCGACTTGGGCACGGGGACGGCCTCCCGGACCACCCCTGTCTTAAGCTGGACTTTCTGGAAGTCGGCGTAGTTGATCGGGGGCTCCTCCGGGGCCGGAGCCTCACCTAAAACGGCCGGGGCAGGGGCCGAATCCTTCGCGGGGGCCGCAGCGGCAGTCCCGCTCTCGCCCGGAGCCGGGGAAGAGGACTTCCGGGGCTTCTCCCCCTCCTCGGAGAGGGGATTTCCCTGGGCGTCGCGCTTCGGGAAGAGGGCTCCGGCAAGGCGGACCCGGTAGAGGGCTTCGAGCCCCGGCAGGCCGTGGGTCTCGTAGGAAAGGAGGGAGATCCCGGCGGGAACCTCCAGGGCTTCCATGATTTTCCCGGCCGTCTCCGGCATAAAGGGGGCCAGGTAGAGGCCGGTGAGGCGCAAGCCCTCCAGAAGATCGTAGAGGACGGCCGAGAGATCCTCCCGGAGGGCAGGATCCCGGGCCAGGACCCAGGGGGCCCGGGCATCGACGTGGCGGTTTAAAAAGGCCACGAACTCCCAGAGGGACTGGAGGGCCCGGTGGAATTCGAGGGAGAGGGTCCGGAGCCTGACCTGCGGAAGAAGGGCCTCCGCCGCCTCTTTCAGGGCGGGGGAGCAGCCGGCCTCCGGACGGGCGACCCCGGTCTCGGGGAAGTAGCGGAAGGCCATGGCCGTGACCCGGGAGAGCAGGTTCCCTAGGTCGTTGGCCAGATCCCGGTTGATCCGGTTGATCAGCGCCTCACGGGAGAAGTCCACATCCTGCCCGAACTGCCCCTCCCGGAGAAGGAAGAAGCGGACGGGATCGGCCCCGAACAAGTCGACCAGGGCCCCCGGATCGACGACGTTTCCCCGGCTCTTGGACATTTTCTCCCCGTCCACCGTCCACCAGCCGTGGGCGAAGATCAGGCGCGGGGGCGGAAGGTCCAGGGCCGCAAGCAGGATGGGCCAGTAGACGGCGTGGGTGGTCAGGATGTCCTTTCCGATGATGTGGACGGCCGGCCAGAGGCGCGAGAGCCCCTCCTCCGGGGTCGCCCCCAGGGACCAGGGAACGGTGACGTAGTTCAAAAGGGCGTCGAACCAGACGTAGGTCACGTAGTCGGGGGCGAAGGGAATGGGGATTCCCCAGGGCACCCGGCTCTTGGGCCGGGAGATGCAGAGGTCGGAGAGGGGCTTTTTGAGGAAGCCCATGATCTCGTTGTAGCGGGACTCGGGCCGGATGGCCTCGGGATGGGACTCGTACCAGGAAACGAGCCAGTCCTGGTAGCGGCTCATCCGGAAGAAGATGTTGGTCTCGCTGATGCGCTCAACCGGCCTGTGGCAATCGGGGCAGAGACCGTTCTCCACATCCTTGTCGGTCCAGAATCGCTCGTCGGGAAGACAGTACCACCCCTCGTAGCTCCCCTCGTAGAGATCCCCCTTCTCCCGAAGCCTTGTCAGCACCTCGGAGACCCCCTTGATATGCCGGGGCTGGGTCGTCCGGACGAAATCGTCGTTGGAGATGGCAAGCCGGCTCCAGAGGTCCCGAAAGCGCGGCAGGATCCGGTCGACGTAAAGCTGGGGGGAGAGGCCGTGCCTCTCCGCGCTCTGCCAGACCTTCTGGCCGTGCTCGTCGGTCCCGGTCAGGAAGAAGACCGGAGCCCCCCCCTGGCGGTGGGTCCGGGCCAGGACGTCGGCGGCGATGGTGGTGTAGGCATGGCCGATATGGGGGACGTCGTTGACGTAGTAGATGGGGGTAGTCAGGTAGACCCAAGGGGTGCGGAGGTCAGCCACGGGAGCGGGAATCCTTTCGATAGCGGTTGTCGGGGGAACGGCCGGCTCCTCTTGACGGGGTCTCGGGGAGGGCGGCCCCCGCCGGAGGCGAAACCGGGACCCATTCCTCCTTCCGGGATTTTTTGGAGCAGCAGGAGCCTCCTCCGGACTCCTCCCCCGAGGCCCCCCCTTCGAAGGTGAGACAGCACTTGAGCCGCCCGCACATGCCGGTCGAGCGGAGGGAGTTGGGTTCGGTGTCGGCCTCCCGGGCCATTTTCGTCGAGATCGTCCGGAAGGACTTGAGAAAGGAGGAGCAGCAGAGGGTCTTTCCGCAGGCCCCCAGACCGTCGAGCAGCGAGGTGTGCTCCCGGGGGCTGATCTGGCGGAGTTCGACCCGTCCCCGGTACCGGCCGTGGATGTCTTTCAAAAGCTCCCGGAAGTCGACCCGTCCTTCGGCGGTGTAGTAGAGGAGGAAGTCGTTCGCGGCGAAGTTTCCCACGGCATCGACGAAGATCATGGGGAGGCTCCGGACGGCGGCCCGCTCCCGGACGAAGGAGAGCATCCCCGCCTCCCGCTCGGCCAGGGTTTTAAGGCGGGGCGTGTCCTCCGCCGAAAGACGGCGGATGAAGCGGTATTCGGGAAGGGTGGGGCGCTCCTCTCCGGAGAGGATCCGGGGGTTCTCGACCAAGGTCATGGGGGAGGGACCGAGGCGGCTCTCCCCCAGGATCGTGTCGTGATGGCGGAAGGGGAGGGCCTCCGGGTCGTCCAAATGGGGGGCCCAGAGTGTGATATTTGGCCCCAGCTTCTTGATCTGGGCGGTCAGGATCCAGACCGACCCGGTCTCGGGGTCAGCCTGGGGAAGGACAGACCGGTTCATAGGATACCTTTCAAATGGTGCGTGCGGGGCCGGACACTAGCGCCCTCCGGCGGAGAAGGCCTGCTCCAGCTGCCAGAAGATCTGTTCGAGGGCCAGACCCCGGTTCGGGTTGTGGACCGCCATGCGGCGCATATCCCCTATCCTATCATGGATCTGGGCCCTGGCGAAATCAGGAAGGCCTTCGGCATATCGCCCGGGAAGCGGGCTCCCCTCCCAGGCGGGTTCCGGACCCTCTCCCGCCAGGTGGCGCTCCGCCGACAGGAGGAGGCGTTCGAGGGCGTCGAGGAAACGGTCGAAGGACTCTTTCTCAGAAAGGGGGGAGAAGGCCTCGGAGACTGCGGCCATGTCGGCGACTCCCCGGGATCTGAATGCGCCGAGGAAGCGGGAGGTCCCCTCCCGGATCTCCCGGGAGGAGGGATCCAGAAGGAGAACCAGACGGGAGAGGGAGCCCCCCGCTTCGGGAATGAGGGGGGAGATCTGCTCCCGGGGAATCTCCGGAAAGAGCTCTTCCGAAAGGATCAGGAGATCGGATTCGGAAAGGGGACGAAACCTGAGCTTAAGGAGGCGGGATTTGAGGGTCGGCAGGAGCCGGTCGGGGGCGGAGGTGAGCAGGAAGAAGAGCTGGGTTCCGGCGGGCTCTTCGAGGGTCTTGAGAAGGCTGTTGGCCGCCTCCGGCGTGAGGAGATGAGCTTCGTCGATGACGGCCGCTTTAAGCGGCGAAAGAAGCGGGGCCTCGAGAGTCCCCGAAAGGAGCGACCGGACGGCGTCGATCCCGATCGACGCGGCCTCCCCCCGGTCGAGGAGGCGAAAGTCCGGATGGCGCTCCAGGGGGGTCCGGCAGGAGGGGCATTCCCCGCAGGGGGAACCTCCGGTTGGAGCGGCGCAGAGAAGAGTTCGGCAGAGGAAGAGGGCCGCGGTCCGCTTTCCCACCCCTTCAGGTCCCCAAAACAGAAAGGCTCCGGAGGTGAGGCCTTCCCGGACGATCCGGAGTAGGGTTTCAACCTGAAGGTCATGGCCCCGGAGGGGCAGGTGCCCCGGAACGGATGAGGCCCCCTTCACGGGCCGAACCGTCCCGGAAAGCGCCGGAGCAGTTCTTCGGCGATCCGCTCCTCGAGGAGGTCGGGGGAAAGGGTGGCGTCGAGGAGGAGGGTGCGGTCGGTGTGGACCCGGGCGATATCGAGATAGCCTCGCCGGACCCGCTCGAAGTAGTCGCGCCCGAGCCCTTCGAAGCGGGTGCGCCCTTCGGCCCGGGCGGACAGACGCTCTTCCAGGGCCTCCACGGGAAGGTCCAGAAGGATGGTGAGGTCCGGGCGGAGGCCATCCAGGGCCACCTTGTTCAAGGTGGCCACCAGCTCCCGGGAGAGGCCGGCGCCGAAAGCCTGATAGGCCATGGTGGCCTCAGAGAGCCGGTCGGAGAGGACGATCAGACCCCGATCCAATGCCGGGCGGAGGACCTCTTCCCGGTGCTGGGTCCGGTCGGAGAGGAAGAGAAAAAGCTGGGCCAAAGGGGAAGCGGCCAGGGCTGGGTCGAGGAGGATCTCCCGGAGCCTGATCCCAAGGGGGGTGCCCCCGGGCTCCTTTGTGAAGAGGTGGGGAAGGCTCCGTTTATCAAGCCGACCGGAAAGCCTTCGGATCTGGGTCGACTTTCCGGAGCCGTCCACTCCCTCGAAGACGATCAGAAGCCCGGAGGAGGAGGGAGGGGAGGGAGACCGCTCGGAGGAAGTCATCGCGCACGCACCGAATTTTGGAGGTTTTTACAAACGGGGAAGGACGGCCCGCAAAAAAGGCCAGCCTCCGAATATTTCCGGAGACTGGCCGGGCCGAAACCGTCCGTCGCGCGTCCTTGCCGGGATCAGGATAGAAAAACGGAAGGAAGACCAGAAATCAGGATAACGAAAATCCGGACGAAGGACGCGGAAAAGGCCGGTCGAAGGCCGAACCTAGTGCTCCTTGATCTGGTTTCCGGCAAGAAGGGCCGCCAGAACGATGGTACCGACCAGGAGAGAGACCATCCAGTGCATGTCACCCATTGTTGTCCCCTTTCGATGGTTTGCGGCGGAAAAAGGATCCCCTTCCCGCCATGTCAGGATATGGTTCCTTGCATTCTATCCTTTTGGAGGGAAAAAGCAAGGGGAGGCCCGGAAGATTTTTTCTTCTTGCCCCAGGGGAGGGGGTCTCTGGATTCATAGGCCTCCATCTCCCGAAGAGGGAGACCGAAAGAGAATCTTCCAGGGACGGCTCCAAAAAAGGCAGGGACCCCCCACCAATGTCTGCCCAACGGGGTGAGCCTTTTTTCCCTTGGTTCCTGCCCTCAGCCGGTAAACACCTCGGAGAGAGAGAGGGAAAGTCCCGGGAGGAGGGGAGGGGTCATGAAGAATTCTCCACCAATCAGCTCGTACCGGTAGGGATCTTCCTCCGGGAGCGCCATGAATTCTTCATAGGTCCATTCTTAAAGCCGGACGGTTTCACCAAATTCTCCTTTCGCGGAAAAGAACCCTATTTTTCATGCCCCATTTTGTCTATCCGGACCGCTTCCTTCTCGAACCTTCCTCCGCCAAGGTTGTCGGCTCGCAGGAGTCAGAAGTCTTGAAAATTGAGGGTAGCATGGTCGGGTCTTTTTCCTCGGCCAGAGGCAACCCTTTTGCAGTCCCTGGCAATCCCGCATCGTCTGTCCCTGCCACATTTTCCCGCTCTCTCTCTTCCTGAGCCTGTGTACGCTTGTTCTCTGGAGAATTCCGGGGGTTCCCTTCCCGAAGAGGGGACCACCGATTTTATGTTCCCGTGACGGGAAACACGGGGCGTAGTATTGACAGCGCCCAAATCCCGGATACATTTGGGGCACCTTTTAATTAAACTTACAATTTATAAAAACAATTAAATTTATCGGAACCGGTCGGCCGAACGGCAGCGGGACATTTGCTCAGGGCCCTCCGACTTTGGAAAGGAGGCTCGTATGAAACGACTTCTGGCGATCTCGCTCGTGGGGGGGGCCGCCCTCCTCTCGGGATGTGTCTCCATCCCATCATCCACCATCTCTGAAAGGCCTCCGGCCTCAAACGCCACAACGGTCCGTGTGGTCGAGGAGGGGGGTCTCGGCGTTCTCCATCTCTCGTCCCCGAAGGATCTGACCACCAAGGCCGACGCCGATCTTCTGGCCCAATGTCCGTCAGGCCGCCTCGTCAACGTCCGCACCCAGCTCTCCGACCGGGACTGGGTCTGGATCGTCCAGGACTACAAGCTCCGAGCAGAGGCCGACTGTCTTCCTGTACCTCCCGCCCCCGTCAAGGCCCCCCCTCCGAAAAAGCCTCTCCTTGAGGCCAAGAAAACCGAACGGGGCCTGGTCTTCACCCTGGGGAGCCTTCTTTTCGAGACCAACAAAGCCTCGATCCGGGAAGGTGCCCGGGATCGTCTGGAGAAACTCGCCAATTACCTGAAGAGCGAACCCTCCCGCCGGATTATGATCGAAGGGTACACCGACAGCACCGGGGGAGCCGCCTATAACCGGACGCTCTCGGATAAACGGGCGCACGCGGTCGAGGCCGCCCTCCGGAAGATGGGTGTGGAAACCACGCAAATCGCGAGCGTCAAGGGGTACGGCGCCCTTTATCCGGTGGCAAGCAACAAGACCGCCCGGGGACGCCAGGAAAACCGGCGGGTCGAGGTCGTCATCTCGGACGCGACGGGAGCCTTCAAGAAAAATCGGTAGAAGCGAAAGAATCATAGACGGTCCGGAGACTGGAACCCGGATCCAAAAAGAGGAGGGAACAATGAAAAAACTGATCGCATTGACGCTTTTCACCGGTCTTCTGGCGATGTCGGGCTGTGTCTTCATCGAATCTTCGTCGATCTCGGACTCCCCGCGGGGAACCGCAGGGACGGTCGTCAACGTCACTGAGCAGGGGGATCTCGGCGTTCTGCACCTGGTCGCTCCGGCCGATCTTACCTCAAAAGCCAACACGGACCTCCTGGCCCAGTGTCAGAGCGGACGTCTGAGCAATGTCCAGACCCAGCTCTCCGTCCGGGACTGGTTCTGGATCGTCCAGGTCTACAAGCTCCGGGCGACGGCGGTCTGCCAGTAGTCCTGGCATTGCGGAAGCCGGGAGGCGGATCGAAACTCCCTCCCGGCCTGTTCGTATCGACATCCTCCTCTCAAGGATCTTGTTTCCGGGTCCGGGACCAGTCCGGATGAGAGCCATGAGAGGACATTTCCGATCCGGAGGAGGGTAGGGAGATGCTCAAGGAATTCACGAAGTTCATGATGCGCGGAAATGTGATGGACATGGCCGTGGGTATCATCATCGGAGCCGCCTTCGGGAAAATCGTGAGCTCCCTGGTCTCCGACGTGATCATGCCGCCGATCGGCCTCCTTTTAGGAAAGGCGGACTTTTCGAACCTGTTTTTCGTCCTCAGGCAGGGAAAGCCTCCCGAACCCTACCCCACCCTCGCGGTGGCGCAAAAGGCCGGGGCGGTGACGTTAAACTACGGCCTCTTCATCAACACGATCATCGGCTTCGTGATCGTGGGGTTCTCGGTCTTCCTCCTGATCCGGTGGGTCAACCGCCTGACCACCCTGGTGCCCCGAAAAGAGGAGGCGCCGGCGGCTCCCACGACCAAGGTCTGTCCCTTTTGTCTCTCTGTCATTCCCCTGGGAGCCACCCGCTGTCCTCAGTGCACCTCGGTCCTCTCCTGAGATGACCATGATCCCTCATCCCGGGCCCCGCGCTAAAAGGAGAGAGGCCGGAGACGGGCGGAGACGGCTCCGCTTCATATCCCCGGCCCTTGTCCTCGGGCTCCTCTGGGGCCTGCTCCTCCTTTCCCCCTCCGTCCAGCCGGTTTTGGCGGCGCCTCCCGTCTCCATCAACCAGGACCTCCTGACACTCAAGAACGGGGACACGCTGAAGGGCAGGCTTGACTCGGGAGACGCCAAGACAATCACCTTCGTCTCGGAGGGGGCGGGAAAGCTCGTGATCGCCTGGACCTACGTGAAATCCCTCCGCGTTCCCGAGGCCTTCGCCGTTCTTACCAAAACCGTCCGGGTCCGGCAGGGCATGCCTAACCGCGAGGTCCCGGAGGGCTCCCTCGACGTGGAGGGGCCGACCCTGACCGTGGGGACCCCCTCGGGACCGGTCCGGATGCCGGTTGCCGACGTCACGCATCTGGTCGAGGCAAAAACCTATGAAAAAATGGTCTACGGCGTCGAACACCTCTGGCAGGGATGGACGGGGTCGCTGAGCGGGGGGGCAAGCTTCGTCGAGGCGACCCAGAGCCTCGAGACCTTCAACTTCGGAATCGCTCTCACAAGAACGATCCCGTCCGTCTCCTGGCTCGAGCCGGACGACCGGACCATCCTGGGCTTTACCACCACCTACGGAACCATCTCCCAGCCCAACACCCCGTCCATCTCCACTTCCATTTACCACGGAGACGCCGAACAGGACGAATACTTTTCCCGGGACTTCTACGCCCTGGTCCAGGCCCTCTACGACCACAATTCGACCACGGGACTCGATCTCCAGCAGATCTACGGAGCCGGCGTGGGATACACCGTGCTCAGGCATCCGACCCAAGATCTGTCCTTCACCCTCACGGCAAGCTACATCGACCAGCAATACCAGGTCGCAAGCGCCGACCAGAATCTGATCGGGGGCACCTTCACCGTCACCTATTTCTACAAGTTTCCCCACGACATCACCTTTAACGAAAACTCCTACATCACCCAGCCGTTCAACAACACCAGCGCCTGGTTCGCCTATCTCTCGGCAGGGTTGACCATCCCGGTCATCGACTCCCTGGCCTTCGCCATTCAGGCGATCGACAACTACTGGAACGCCCCCGCTCCCGGCTTCGCCAACAACTCCTTCCAGCTGAACGCGAACCTGAGCTACACGATCCCCTCCTTCTGACCGTGCAGCCACAAGGTTCAGAGCCCCGGGAAGGAGAGATCCCGGCAAAGGAAGAGAAAACGGGGCGGGAGGTGAAGAAAAAGAAGGTCCGCTCCGGCGCTCTTTTGCGTGAAGAGAGGGGGTCATTGTCTCCCCATGAGAGGATCTGTCCTCTCCGGGTCTTCTCAAATTGCAGCCCTCTCGCGCATCCGTCCGAGGCTCATCCCCCGGCCATTTTGCTCTCTTTCTTCAAAGCCGGATCAAGCGGGCTGACCAACCTCCTCCCTCCACACGATGGTTCAATACCTTTCTCACAGCCCCCGCAGAGGCTCAGGGTGACCCAGCCCCGATCCGTCCCGTCCATCGGCTTTTTGCAGAATTCAGCAGTTTGATTGAACTCTCCCCACTTAAGTAGTAGAATCACAAAAAAATCGGAGGGGGCTGACTCGGATCAGGAGGTTCTTTTTCTGGGGAGACATAAGTCAGAAGGATCATATCGGGTCGGATCCGGCCAAAAGAAGGAACCAAAGGGAATGGCCGCCCTCTCTCCGGATCGTCGGTCGTTCTTTCGCGAAACTCTTTTTTTCCTTTCGAATGCCAGGGTCTTTAAGCCCCCGAAACTCCTTCAAGGCGTTTTGGACAAATCCGGAGGGAATCGGATGAAAAAGAGAGTCGGACCCTTCAGGCTGATCCTTCCTCGCGGCCGCATTCTTTCTGGTCTTTTATTTCTCCTCTCCCTGGCCTCCTGCGGGTTGGGAGGAGGAACGGGGGGGAGTCCCCCTCCCTCCTCCACCTTCTCGCCTCCCAATGTGACCGCCTTCGGAACGATCGCCGTCGACAAAGGGAACAACAACATCTGGGTGGCAACAATTAACACATATGGGGTCATGGAGATCCCCTCCACAGCCACCTCCTGTGCCACCGCGGCCGACTGTCCTCTTATTTCCCTGGGATTCACTCCCGCCGGGATCGCGGTGGATTCCAGCCACAACGTCTGGGTCACCAACGACACCTCCCCCGGGTCGGTCACGAAAATCCCCGTTGGCAACACCTCCTGCTCCTCTTCTTCTTGCCCGACCTTATCCGGATCCTTTTTTTCCTCCCCCACCGGGATTGCGGTGGACACCTCCGGCAATGTCTGGGTCACCGACAGCACGGGCAATTCGGTCACGGAAATTCCCTCTTCTACCGCTTCAAGTTTCACTTCAACCTCCTGCTCCCCTCCTTCTTCTTGCCCGACAATTACCGGGTTCAACTCCCCCACCGGGATTGCGGTGGACACCTCCGGCAATGTCTGGGTCACCAACGACTCCTCCACTTCCGGATCGGTCACGGAAATTCCCTTTGGCACCA
>JAKAWK010000134.1 GCA_021827365.1 Nitrospirota bacterium | reverse complement strand
CCATGGTCAATTTTGACGGCAACGGTAATGTGGGCAATGTCAACTACGGGGGGGCCCCCACCAAGATTGATGCCTCCGGGGTCCAGAGCGTGGACTACACCATGGCGCTCGACGACAAGGCCTCCACTCCGGTCACCCTGTCCCTCTTCATCCCCAAGCCCGGACAGAAGGTGCCGGAAAACACCAAGGACGGGATCACCCGCCAAGTTCTTGACCTGACCCAGTATGCCGAGCCCTCCACGACGATCGAGGAGACCCAGGACGGATACAAGGCGGGCGACCTGTCGAATATCGCCATCGACCGGGAGGGACGGATCGTGGGCTCTTTTTCAAACGGAACGGAGCACAACCTGGGGGCGATCGCCGTTTCGACCTTCAACAACCCCAACGGCCTGGTCAGCATCGGGGCCAATCTCTACCAGGAAAGCATCGGGTCCGGAATCGCAAATATCGGCCGTGCCAATCAGGGGGGCCGGGGTCAGGTGCTGGCGAATTCGCTTGAACAATCCAATGTGGACCTCGGACGTCAAATGATTGACATGATTTCGGCGGAAAGGGGGTATCAGGCCAACGCCTCGGTCATCTCTGCCGACAACCAGCTCATGAACACTCTGTTGACGCGTATCGGATAAGTTCGAAGCAGCAATATCTTGTCCTATTTGAAGGGTCTTCCGGAGCCTCCTCCGGGGGACCCTTTTTCAATTGGTACAGGTTTTGCTAATTTATAGGCAGAAGAAGGTGGCGGAACGGCTTCCGGAGAGACCCTG
Source organism: Nitrospirota bacterium (assembly GCA_021827365.1). GTDB lineage: Bacteria > Nitrospirota > Leptospirillia > Leptospirillales > Leptospirillaceae > UBA4572. Next base: position 3,251 of record JAKAWK010000134.1, on the reverse strand, counting down.
CGGTTGTCCGGAGAATCGGAACCAATTCGGGAGAGGGCGATGACTGACGAGGAAGAAGGCGGGGAAGAACAGGGAGAAGAGAAGAAGGGCTCCAAAAAGCTGGTGATCATCGCCGTGGCGACGATCTTGCTCCTCCTGGGGGGAGGGGGAGGTTTTTACTTCCTCCACCACAAGAAAAAGGGCGAGAATCACGAGCATCTCCATCACTTGACCCCCAAGGAGATGGAGAAGATGATCAAGGAACATCCGATCATCGATCTCAAGCCCTTCGTCGTGAACCTCTCCGGTCCGCCCGGCTCCGCACCCCAATACCTGAAGATACGGATCGCCCTCAAGCTTGACAGGGCGGTGACGGCCAAGGAGATCGACTACCGGCTGCCCGAGATCCAGAGCGCGATCCTGATCCTTCTCGGGGCCCAGATGGTGGGAGATCTCCAGTCGACGGGCGGGAAGCTTGCCCTGAAGGATGAAATCCGACACAGGATCAATGCCAGGCTCGACTCGGGAAAGGTCGCCGATGTCTACTTTACGGAGTTCGTGATCCAGTAGGGACAGGCCGGCCGGTATGGGCGGTCACTTTTAATCCACAGGAAGGGGAGGAACGATGGCAGACGAACCGCTCGACGAGGAGGCCCTGGCTCGGGCCTGGGAAGAGGACCTTGCCAAGAATGACGCGGGGAAGGACCGGGAAGAATCCTCCGGGCCTCCGAAGACCCATGAACCTCCGCTGAGCCTGGACTATCTCCTGGATGTGCCCCTGACCATCTCTGTCCGGGTGGGCGAGTCCCGCATGCTTATCAAGGATCTCCTCCAGCTGGGACAGGGGTCGGTCGTCGAACTGGACAAGCTGGCAGGGGAACCCATGGAAGTCCTGATCAACGACCAGCTGGTGGCCAGAGGGGATGTGGTCCTTGTCAATGACAAGTACGGAATCCGGCTGACCGACATCGTCAGCCCCATCGACCGAGTGAAGAAGCTCTGATCCCGGTTTTTGGGGATCCATGCACAGGGAGGAAGATTCATGATCACGACGTCCCAGGGACACGACGCGAGTCTTTTGCTCATCGGAGCCAAGCTTGCCGGGTCTTTGTTCTTTGTTCTGGCCCTTTTTCTCGTGGGAGTGTGGCTGGTGCGCCTTCTTCAGCGCCAGAAGCTGATCTCTCCCCGGAGGCCGGAAAACGAGATCGAAATCCGGTCGACACGGTCGCTCGGTCCCCGCTCCCAGATCGCACTTGTGAGCGTCGGAGGAAACTCCTTTCTTGTGGGAATCGCCCCTTCGGGAATCTCCCTTTTGGGAAAGATCGACGATTCATCCCCCCGTTCCGCTCCTCCCGCGACCCTGCCTTCAGCCTCCTCCCGTCCCCCGGCCCAGGCTCCGTCCTCCTCCGGCCGGGAGGCAGGATCTGACCCCACCTCTTTCGATGCCGCCGTACGAGAGGCCCTGGACCGAATCGGGGCTCTTTCAAGGGAACGCTCCTCTCGTGAAAGGACGAGCCGGTGGACGGTTTGAAATCGGGAGCCGGCAAGGTCGCCTTGATGCTTTTGGTGATCCTGGGACTTTTTGGCGCCTGGCCTGACATGGCCTTGGCAAAAGATCTTACGGTCGCACCCGTGGCACCCCTTCCCGACATTCACCTCTCCTTCGGAAACGGAAATCCTGAACCCTCCCAGGTGGCGATGACGGTCGAGCTCTTCCTTCTCCTGACCGTTCTCTCCCTGGCCCCGGCCATCCTGGTGATGATGACCTCCTTCACGAGGATCGTGGTGGTCCTTTCCTTCCTGCGCCAGGCGCTCGGGACGGCTCAGGTCCCTCCCAACCAGGTCCTGATCGGGCTCTCCCTCTTCCTGACCTTCTTCATCATGGCTCCGGTCTGGCAGACAATGAACAGGACGGCGATCACGCCCTATCTGGACAAAAAGATTGGCTCCGATGAGGCCCTGGCCCGGGGGATGGCCCCGGTCCGGGAATTCATGTTCCGCCAGGTGCGCAAAAAGGATCTGGCGATGTTCGAACGAATCGCCCACTTGCCGGATAGCCCGAAAACACGGGATGAAATCCCCACTTACGTCCTGATCCCGGCCTTTGTGGTGAGCGAACTTTCCACCGCCTTCGAGATGGGCTTCATGATCTATCTCCCCTTTCTCATCCTCGATGTGGTCGTCTCCTCGGTCCTGATGTCCATGGGTATGATGATGCTGCCGCCGACCGTGGTCTCTCTTCCCTTCAAGATTTTGCTTTTTGTCCTGGTGGACGGGTGGAACCTGATCATAGGCTCCCTTGTCCAGAGTTTTCACTAGAGGAGGAGCCCGTGACTCTCCAGACTGCCGTGGACCTGACCCATGAGGCCATGCGAGTGGCCCTCGTCCTGACTCTCCCTGTCCTTCTTGTCAGCCTTCTGGTGGGGGTGGTGATAAGCCTTCTCCAGGCCGTGACCCAGATCAACGAGATGACCCTCTCCTTCCTTCCCAAGGTGGCAGCGGTGGGAGGGGTCCTGCTGGTCCTCATGCCCTGGATGGTCCGCCTGATGGTGGACTATACCCAGGGCCTCTTTGCCCAGCTTCCGGGACTGACGCGGTGAACACCAGCCCTTTCCTGCATCTTTTTTCCTTCTCCCGATTTGATCCGGAGCTCTTTGTCCTGATCCTCTCAAGGACGAGTGGCGTCCTGATCGCGATGCCGGCCTTCTCCGCCCGGGCCGTTCCCACCCGGATCAAGGCCCTGGCGGCGGTCGCTCTGTCAGCCCTTCTGTTTCCCCTGGTGGGGGGAGATATCCCCTTCCGGGACACCGGGTACGACACACTTCTTCTGGATATTGCCTCGGAATTCCTCATCGGTGTTTCCATCGGCTTCTGCGCTTACCTGATCTTTGCTGCCGTTGCTCTGGGGGGGCAGCTCGCAGGAGTCCAGGCCGGCTTCGGCATCGTGGACGTCATCAATCCTCTGGGCGTGGCGGAGGTCCCTCTCCTGGGAAATTTCCAGACCCAGGTGGCATTCCTCGTCTTTCTTGCCACAAATGCCCAGTACGCCCTTCTCTGGACCCTGGCCCGCTCCTATGAGGTGATCAATGTCGGGGGAGGCAGTTTTTCCGACAGCTATTTTGCCGGAATTGCCCATCTTTTTGGAGGGATGATGACACTCGGGCTGGTCCTGGCCTCTCCCTTCATTGTCGGGGGGCTCGTCCTGAATCTTGTGCTGGGATTCTTGTCGAAGATGATGCCCCAGATGAACCTCATCTCGCTGGGCCTTCCCG
>JAKAWK010000031.1 GCA_021827365.1 Nitrospirota bacterium | reverse complement strand
GAAAGTTCAAATACCCCGAATCATCCTTGATGTCACTGAATTCTTCCTCGACCATTTTCCCGTGACAACGCTGGCAATCCATCTGACTCCTCCTTCGTCTCCGGGATGAGACCCATCCCTACGACATGCTAAATAAGAAGCAAGAAGAATGCCAGATGGAGGCTTTGACAACTATCACCCTATCATGATTAGGGATTTTTTTAACGGGGCCACATTAAATTTCTGAATTCCGATTTTTTACATTAAAAAGTGTTTCGTTATGACCTACCTCAATAGGAACATTTCATTCTGAAACACTTGTTCATCCTCCCACGAGAAGGTGCGAGAGTTCCGGTCCAAAAAAAAAGATTCCAAAGACAAAAAGGGCCGGGATCAGAACAACGAGAGCAAAAAGAATGAGGGTCACGATTTTTTTGATGTTCAAGGGAGAATCCCTTCCTTGTTGCCCTCATTCGCCGTAGACAATATTGCAAACCTCGTATTCGATTTCTCCGGCAGGAATGCGGATCAGGACTGTTTCTCCCACCTTTCTTCCGACCAGGGCCTTCCCGACCGGAGAGGCCACCGAGATACGACTCCGTTTGAGATCCACCTCTTCCTGTCCCACGATGGTGTAGACCTTTTCCTCTCCCGTCGATCCATTCCGGAGCGTCACGGTGGCTCCGAAGGTCACTCGCTCCCGATCCTGATGGGCCGACGAAACTACAATAGCCGAAGAAAGTTTGGCTTCGAGCTCCTTGATCCTGCCCTCTATGAAGGACTGCTTTTCCTTGGCCGCATGGTATTCGGCATTTTCAGAGAGATCCCCATGGGCCCTGGCCTCGGCAATGTCCTGAATGTTCTTCGCACGCTCCACTTTCTTCAGGCGGTCCAGCTCCTCCTGGAGACGGGTGTGACCTTCCCGTGTCATGGGCGTTTGGTTCATCAAGATCCCTCCTTCCGAATAGTTCGGGCATGGCAATCCATATTTGTCCTCTTGTTTGAGCTTATCCAAAGTTGGTCTTTAGCTCAAGACTTTTCTGGCGGACGGATCGAACGGTGAAGTTCCTGCAAGGAACGCAGTGAATCCGGGGTTCCCTTCGTCCTGAGGGCGATCACGAGAGCCTTGGCCCCTTCGATTGTCGTGTAGTAGGGGATGTTCCGAAGAAGTGTCTCCTGCCGGATGGATAGAGAGTCCTTCTGGGCCTGTTTTCCGGAAACGGTATTGATGACGAGCTGAACCTTGTCATCCTTGATGAGGTCGACGATATGGGGGCGGCCTTCCTTGACCTTGTTGACCCTCTTGGTCCTGATCCCTTCCTCCTCAAGACGGGCAGCCGTTCCTCCGGTCGCGACCAGATCAAACCCCAGGGATGCCAGATCCCGGGCGACGGAGACCGTTTCCGTCTTGTCCCGGTCGCTCACGCTCACGAAGACGGTTCCCGAGACAGGAAGATTCATTCCGGAGGCGACCTGGGCATCCCTGAAGGCCCCACCGAAATCCCGGGAGATTCCCATGACCTCCCCGGTCGACTTCATTTCGGGGCTTAAAAGTGTATCGACCCCCCGGAATCGACGGAAGGGGAAGACGGCCTCCTTGACCGAAGTATAAGGAAGAAGTGGAACGGTTCTTCCGGAAAGCCCGAGGCTTTCAAGAGTTTCCCCCATCATGACGCGCATGGCCGCCTTCGGAAGGGAAAAACCGATCGCCTTGGAGGTGAACGGAACGGTCCGGGAAGCACGGGGATTGACCTCTAGAACATAAACTGTTTCATTTTGAACAGCAAACTGGATGTTCATGAGGCCGCAGACCGCCAATGCCGCTCCAAGGACTTTCGTCTGGCGTACGATCTCCTCCTGGACCCCGCGAGAAAGGGTTCTCGGAGGAATGAAGCAGGCTGAATCTCCTGAATGGATGCCCGCCTGTTCGATATGCTCAAGGATACCGCCGATAACGATCTCCTGACCATCGCCAATGGCATCCACATCCACTTCCGTGGCATCGGAAAAGAAGGAATCGATCAGGAGCGGAAAGCGGAAGTCGATTCCGGCAATCCGCCTTTTGTATTCGCTCCAGTCCTTCTCGTCATAGAGGATTTCCATGGCCTCACCGCCCAGAACATAGGAGGGACGCACGAGGACGGGAAATCCGATCTTCCGGATCTCCTCCATTCCCAGGTCGAGATCCGAAACCAGACCACTCCGGGGCTGAAGAAGTCCGAGACGGTCAACCAGCTCCCGGAATCTCTCCCTGTTTTCGGCAAGGTCGGTCATTTCGCAGGAGGTTCCAAGAAGAGGAACGCCAGCATCATGAAGACCTTTCATCAGCTTGAGGGGGGTCTGGCCTCCAAACTGGACAACAACACCCTGGGGGGCCTCCCGTTCGATCACCGCCAGCACATCCTCAAGGGTCAGAGGCTCGAAGAATAAACGGTTCGATACGTTGAAGTCGGTGGAAACGGTCTCCGGGTTGCAGTTCATCATCACCGCCTCGTAGTCCATTTCCCGGAGCGCCATCACGCCATGGACGCAACAGTAGTCGAACTCCACCCCCTGACCGATCCGGTTCGGCCCCGACCCCAGAATGAGGACCGACGGTTTTCCCCCTTTTTGCTTTTCCCATTCAGGGGCGCCCTGGTAGGTCCCATAGAGATAGGGAGTCCGGGCCGCAAACTCTCCAGCACAGGTATCGACAGTCCGGAACCGGGTCTCGATCCCCCGGCGGAGCCGCATTTCCCTGAACTCTTTCTCCTCAGTCCCGAGCAGGCGGGCGAGGGCCCTGTCAGAAAATCCGTTTTCCTTGAGCCGGTGGAGAAGGTCATCGGGGAAGAGCGGAAGGGGCTCGCCCCGGAATCCGGCGACCTCACGCTCGAGGGAGAGAATCTCTCCGATTTCACGAAGGAACCAGCGGTCGAAGCCGGTCCAGAGGGCCACCGTCTCCTCCGGGATCCCCCGGCGGAGCGCCTCGGCAATCTGGTGGATCCGCCGGTCGGAGGAGACTTTCAGGATCCGGGCGACCTCCTCCGGATCATCGGGAAGGAGCTCAGGCATCAGGTGGTCCGTTCCGTTCTCGAGAGAGCGGAGGGCCTTCAGAAGGGCCTCCCGAAAGTTGTTCCCGATCCCCATGGCCTCGCCCACTGACTGCATCTGGGGCCCTAGGATGCGGTCGGATTGCGGGAACTTTTCAAAGTGGAACCGGGGGACCTTGACGACCACATAGTCGAGGGAGGGTTCAAAGGAGGCCGGGGTGGTTCCGGTAATCTCGTTGCCGATTTCATCGAGGGTATATCCGATAGCCACACGCGTGGCCACCCGGGCGATGGGGAAGCCCGTGGCCTTGGAGGCCAGGGCCGAGCTCCGGGAGACCCGGGGGTTCATCTCGATCACCACAAAACGCCCATCTTCGGGGTTGACCGCGAACTGGACATTGGAACCTCCGGTTTCCACGCCGATCTCTCTCAAGATGGCGATGGAGGCGTCCCTGAGTGTCTGGTATTCCCGATCGGTCAGCGTCATGGCGGGGGCGACGGTCATGCTGTCCCCGGTATGAACGCCCATCGGGTCGATATTTTCAATGGAGCAGACAATGATGGCATTGTCCTTCCTGTCCCGCACCACCTCAAGCTCGAACTCTTTCCACCCCAGGAGAGACTCCTCGACGAGGATCTCCCCGATGGGGCTCTGCTCTATCCCGAAAAGGACGGCCCGGGAAAACTCGTCCCGGTTGTAGACCACGGACTGGCCGGTTCCTCCCAGGGTGAAGGACGGACGGATCAGCACGGGAAAGGAGAGCTGGGAAAGGGCGATCTGGGCCTCATCTAACGACTTCACGATAAAGCTTTTCGGAACGGAGAGACCGATTCTGGCCATGGCCTGCTTGAACTTTCCCCGATCTTCCGCCATTTCGATGGTTTCGATCGACGTGCCAAGAAGTTCGATTCCCAGGCGCTCCAGGAGACCCTCTTTTGCCAGGGCAACCGCAAGGTTGAGAGCCGTCTGCCCGCCCATGGTGGGAAGAATGGCATCGGGACGCTCCCGCTCCAGAACCTCTGCCACCTTTTCTACCGTCAGCGGAATCATGTAGGTGGCATCGGAGAGATCCGGATCGGTCATGATGGTCGCGGGATTGGAATTGACAAGGGAGACCCGGTACCCCTCTTCCTTCAGGACCTTGAGGGCCTGGGTTCCCGAATAGTCGAATTCTCCTGCCTGACCGATGACGATCGGACCACTGCCAACAATCAGAATGTGGTGAAGATCTTCTCTTTTTGGCACACAATCTCCTGCTCTGTTAAACCGGACGGGTCGGGCCCGTCCTCCCCGCAATCCTGCACATAACCCTCGAGGAGACCCTCGGAAAAAAGAATGGCGAGACCCGCTTCATATTCCTCCGGGAGGATCTTTCGGGAAATCGGCCCCCCCCGGGCGGCCCTGTGGGCCGGAAAATATTGGGCCATCAAGGAAATGGCGGTTCCGGACCCCAGACTCTCCCGGATGAAACGGGCCGTATCGGCAAACCCCGAAACATTCTCCGGGAGGAGCAGGTGGCGGACGAGAAGACCTCTCCTGGCCAACCCGTCCGGTCCGAGGGAGAGGGGGCCCACCTGTTTTGCCATGAGGCGGACGGCCGTGCGGTTGGTCTCCACATAGGAGGGAGATTTCGAAAAACGGAGGGCCATTCGGTCCTCGGAATATTTCATGTCCGGGAGATAGATATCAACCAGTCCATCGAGAAGCTCGATCATGGACGGGGCATCATATCCGTTGGAATTATAGACGACCGGAATGGAGAGCCCTTCCTGGCGTGCCAGGACCAGGCCATGAATGATCTGGGGAACCACATGGCTTGGTGTCACAAGGTTGATATTGTGGGCGCCCTTCCTTTGGAGGGAGAGGAAGATCTCCCCGAGTTCTGCGGGATCCACCTCCCGGCCATACCCGTACTGGCTTATAGGGAAGTTCTGGCAGAAGTCGCAGGCCAGATTGCAGTAGGCGAAGAAGACCGTTCCCGATCCCCTGGAGCCGGTGAGGCAGGGTTCCTCTCCAAAATGGAGGTTGGCGGCACCGAGACGGGCCCGGAGACCGGTGCGGCAGGTCCCGGTCTCCCCCTCAAGCCTATTGACCCCACAGTTTCTCGGACAGACATGGCAGGAACGGAGAGCTTCATATCCCTTGAAGACCCGAAACCGTTCTTTTTCCTCCCGAATTCCGGAGAGATCCGGAACCCCTCCCCGACTCACGGGTCCTTCCCGGCCATCATGTTGAAAAAGGCTCCGAAGACATTCCGGGCGTCATGGGGCCCCGGAGCCGCCTCCGGGTGAAACTGGACCGAGTAGATCCGGCTTTCGCGAAACCACAGCCCCTCCAGGGAATGATCATAAAGGCTCTCGAAGGTCTTTGTCGCCCCCGAGGGAAGGGTCTCCGGATCCACCGCATAGTTGTGGTTCTGGGAGGTGATCAGCACCTTTCCATGCAGGCGGTCGAGAACCGGGTGGTTGACGCCGTGATGGCCGAAGGGTAGCTTGTAGGTCCGCCCTCCCACGGCTCGGGCCAAAAGCTGGTGGCCGAGGCAGATGCCAAAAAGGGGAAGGCGACCGACCAGACCCCGGATTTCCGAGACGATATCGTCGAGAACGGCCGGATCGCCGGGCCCGTTCGACAGGACGACCCCATCCGGACGGTCTTCGAGAATCTGCCGGGCCTTCGTCTCCGGGGGAACTACCGTGACCTCGACCCCAAGGGAGAGGAGGTTCTGGATGATGGACTCCTTGGCGCCATAGTCCACAAGAATGACCCGCTGTGTCGTGGGGCCTTCGGGAAGAAGCGTTCTCGGAGTCCGGGAGGCCACTCTTCTGACATAGTCGGTCTCCGAGATGGAGGGCACTTCCCGGGCGGCCCCGATCAGATCTTCGGGAGTCCGGTCTTCGGTTGTCAGGATCCCCCGGAGGCTTCCTCTCTCCCGGATCCTCAAGGTCAGGGATCGGGTATCGATGCCCGAAGCAGCCACCACTCCCTCCTCCCGGAAGTATTCCGGAAGCGAGAGCTTCGCCCGGTGATTCGAGGGGAAGTCCTTGATCTCCCGGGCGACAAATCCCGCAAGGTGAACCTTTCCCGATTCGGCATCCTCTCTGGTGATTCCAGTGTTCCCGATCAACGGAGCTGTCATGGCCACAATCTGGCCGGCATAGGACGGATCGGTCAGAACCTCCTCGTATCCGCTCATGGCCGTGTTGAAGACGAATTCCCCCATGACCGTACCGGGCACACCCGCAGATTGTCCCGCCAAGACCGTTCCGTCCTCGAGCGCGAGGGTGATTTTCCCCGAAATGGATCGATCAGCCACATCCTTCTCCTTCACTGTCGTATACGAGCCGCCCTCCGACGATCGTCCGGAGAATCTTCCCCTTCATTACGCTTCCCGTATACGGACTGTTCCGGCTTTTGGAAAAGTACCCGCGGTAGCCGGCTTTCCATTCTCCTGACAGGTCAACCAGGACAAGATCGGCCAGCCCCCCCGGGACAAGACGCCCTACCGGAAGGCCGAAAATGGCTGCCGGCCTGGCAGAAAGGCGGTAGACAAGCTCTGCCAGAGTGAGATGGCCTTCCCGGACAAGTTCAAGCGACACAGAAAAAGCGGTTTCGAGGCCGATGATCCCGAAGGGGGCCCGGTCAAATTCCTGCTCCTTCTCGTGGGAAGCATGGGGGGCATGGTCGGTCGCGATCACATCGATCGTCCCGTCCTTCAGGCCTTCAATCACGGCGAGGCGGTCCTCCTCCCTCCGGAGGGGCGGATTCATCTTGGCGTGTGTCCCGTGGCAGCGGACAGCCTCGTCGGTAAGGGAAAAATAGTGGGGACAGGTTTCAGCCGTCACCGGAAGGTTCCGTCGCTTGGCCTCACGGACCATTCTCACCGCCCCTGCCGTCGACAGATGCGCCACATGGAGTCTGCCGCCAGAGGCCTCGAGAACCGAGAGATCCCGGGCGACACATACCTCCTCGGAAGCGTTCGGAATCCCGGAAAGTCCGAGCTCGGAGGAGACAGATCCCTCATTCATCACACCCCGGTTCGAAAGTTCAGGGTCTTCACAATGGTCGATGACCGGGCGGGCGAAAAGGCGGGAGTACTCGAGAGCCCGACGCAACATCCGGGAGGTTGCCACAGGTTTTCCGTCATCGGAGAAGGCAATGCATCCCGCCTCCGAAAGCCGACCCATCTCTGTCAGGTGCTCCCCTCCCAGCCCCCGTGTGACGGCCCCGATCGGAAAGACCCTCGCCCGCCCCACATCCCGAGCCCGTTCGAGGATGGCCCGCGTCACGTCGGCCGTATCATTCACAGGATCGGTGTTGGCCATGACGCATACGGCTGTGAACCCTCCCGCCACTGCCGCATGGGACCCGGATGCGATCGTCTCCTTGTATTCGAATCCCGGCTCCCTGAAGTGGGCATGAAGATCGACAAAGCCAGGAAACAGAAGTCCTCCCTCCCCGTCGATCTCCCGAACAGCTCCGGAGGGAGAGATATTTCCGAGAGATTCGACCTTTCCATCCCTGATCAGGACATTCCCGAAGCCTGACACTCCTTCCGCCGGGTCGAAAAATCGGACATTCCGGACGAACAGACTTTCCCCTTCCCGATCTCTCACTCTTTCCCTCCCTTGTCGGGGGACGCCTCTTCGGACCCTCCTCCCATGAGGAGATAGAGGACCGCCATGCGCACTGACACCCCGAATTCAACCTGGGAGAGGATCGCTGACCTTTCAGCAAAACCCTCCTCCCCGGATATTTCGACACCCCTGTTGACCGGACCCGGATGAAGGACAAGGGCACCGGGCGCAAGGCGATCAAGGAGGTCCGCATTTATGCCATAGAGTCTTGCATACTCCGATACGGAGGGAATATAGCCTCCCGCGGCCCGTTCCAGCTGAAGACGAAGGGCCATGACCACATCGCACTCCCTGATGCCCTCGTCCAGGCGATGATAAACCTCGACGGGCCAGGTCCGGATTCCCGGGGGGATCAGGGTGGGAGGAGCCACGAGGCGGACATGGGCTCCCATGCGGGAGAGGGTCATGATGTTCGAACGGGCGACCCGGCTGTGGAGAATGTCCCCGACAATGGCAATCTTCAGGCCTTCGATCCTCCCCATCCTCTTTCTGATCGTGAAAAGATCCAGGAGAGCCTGGGTCGGATGCTCGTGGCATCCGTCTCCCCCATTGATCACATGGCAGCGGAGACGATCGGCGACGAAGGCTGGCGCCCCCGACGAGGGATGCCGGATCACCAGACCGTCGGCCCCCAGGGCCTCGATGGTCCGAACGGTGTCGAGCAGGCTCTCGCCCTTTGTCACGCTGCTCTGGGTTGGGGAGACATTGATCACATCTGCGGAGAGACGTTTTGCCGCGATCTCGAATGAAGAGCGCGTCCGAGTCGAGGATTCGTAAAAGAGGTTGACGAGGGTTTTCCCCCGAAGGACCGGAACCTTCTTGACGGTCTGGTGGCCGACCTCCAGAAAGGACTCGGCCGTATCGAGAATCCCCGTGAGAACCTCGGGGGAGAGGCCGGAAACCGAGAGCAAATGTGGACCGAACGGGGGTGCTCCCGTGTCGAGAATCTTATTGATCATGGGGCACTCCGGAGGGCTCGGATCGGGTCAGGTAGACGGCTTCGGTTCCGGGGGTCAGGTCGACCTCGACCTTCTCGTCTCGGGCTGTCGGAAGATTCTTTCCGACAAAATCTGCCCGGATGGGGAGTTCGCGGTGCCCCCTGTCGACAAGGACGGCCAGCATGATCCTCGAAGGCCGGCCGAAATCAATCAGAAAATCCATTGCTGCCCGGACGGTCCGGCCGGTAAAGAGGACATCATCCACGAGAAGGATCTTCCGTCCGTCGACAGGAATGGGGAGATGGCTTTGCCTCAAAAAAGGGACAGGTCCCCCTCTTCCGGAAAGGTCATCCCGGTAGAGGGTCACATCCACCGCCCCGACAGGAGGCTCAACCCCCTCAAAGGAGACGATGAGGTCCTTCAGGCGACGGGCCAGAAGATCGCCCCCCTCCAGGACACCCACAAGGTAAAGATCCTTTGGACCCTGGTTCTTCTCAAGGATTTCGTGAGCCATGCGCCGGAGGATGCGGTCGATCCGGGGAGCGTCGAGAAGGATACGGGGCGATGGAGCAGTGGGAGGGGACATATCCGGAATCACCGGGACCTCCCGCCTGGGAGAGGAAAGAAACGGACGGAAAGCGCAACTTCAATCTTGACCTTCATGACAAACGCCCCTTTCCGGGCTCGCGGACCCGGATTTAAAGGAGTTTAGAAGCCTTACCCTTAAGGGAAGGCTTCAGAACTAGGGAGTCTGGGAGTTTCCTGAACTTTCGGCTGCGGGACGCTTGGCCCTGGCCTCCTCTTTTTCCTTCAGTCCGTTAACAAGCCCCATCCTGTGAAAGGAAGGCTTCACGAGTTTGGTCATATGGGTCGACCCATCACCGTGAACCTCGGGATAGACGCAATAGTTTGCCAGGATGGTCGCTTGGGTATCCTTGAAGAAATTACCGTAAAAGGGACCTCCGGTCAATATACCGCCCGCCTTCTGGAGAAACCCCCTGAACATGTCGATATTCCTGGGATAAATGACACCGTTGTCAATATCGAAGTTCGGCTTTCCCAAGACCAGGCTTTCCTTATCCTGCTCGACCGTCCAGAGCCACTCCCGGACACCCTGGAGGTTGGTGAAGACGGCGGCCTCGCGGGTCCATGGGTGCTGGTTGATCGGCATGAAATAAGGATAAAGGGTTTTCAGTCCGGACTCCGCAGCAAACATGCGCCGGGACCAATCCTTCTTCCACCCCTCATATTCGGCGACAGGGATCTGCTTCCTCTTCAGCATGGCATCCATCTCCATGGCCAATTGCCGGTATTGATCATAGAGGGAAGTCAGGCTGGCCCTCACGGGAGCCACGGGATAGTTCGGTTTTTCGTCGACCACCCACGCCCCGGCCGGTTCGGGGTGAATTCCAAACCCAAACCCGGAAAGGAAGATAACAGAGGAAATCGCTACAAGGCGGAACAATCTCGCAGAGGATGCACCCATGAGGCCCCCTTCGGTTTTATGTCTGTTTTCAATTCTACCCCTTAAGGGAGGCGGTGCCAAGGGGGATCACAGGTTCCGAAAAAAAGGGAAGAGCCTGTCGTAGGTTTCCCGGAGATCTTCCGGAACAACGCGCGTTTCGTGAACTGTGGTCAAAAAATTGGTATCACCTTCCCACCGGGGGAGGATATGGGCATGCAGATGTCCGGCGATCCCGGCCCCCGCGGCCTGTCCGACGTTGATTCCCATATTGAAGCCCCCGGGATGGAAGGTCTCCCCGATGATCCGTTCACATTCCTTGAGAAGCCCTGTCATTTCGCAGAGGGTTTCAAGCGGGAAATCCCCCATCGTGGGGCCGTGCGCGTGCGGGACAACCATCAGGTGACCGCTGGTATAGGGAAAGGCATTCATGACGACATAACAGAGAGAGCCGCAAAAGAGAACGAGCCTTTCCCGGGACACACCCATGGCGGGAATATCGCACAGGAGGCATCCGCCGCCAGGTGCCGTCCTGGACTCTCCCCGAATATACCGCATGCGCCATGGGGCGAAAAGATGTTCCATCTCCGGTCTCCTCAGCGTTTTTTAGAATCCGGGACCTAAGAACTCATCTCCCGGGGACCGGGGCCGGATAACCCCGACCCGCCATCGTTGAGAAAAAGGACTTTCTCCACTTGCATACTATCTCCCCTTCTGGCCCCAGAGCGGACCACGTCATCGTCAGACGCCGGCCGGAGGACAAGGGGGAGATCCCGACATGCAACACCGTGGAAAAGGACTCCCGGACGGACCGCGAAAGCTTTTCCCCCCATTCAACGAGAGTTACCCGGGCTTCCCTGCCATCCAGCAAGGACTCCTCCAGCTCCTCAGGTTCACCGGAGACACGGTCCCAGTCGGCATGAAGAAAATCGGCCCTCCCCCCGCACTCTCTCGTTTCATAGCACTGGAGATAAAGGAAGGTCGGACTGACGACATTTGCCGAAATTCCCAGTCCCCTTGCCACACCCCGGGCCAAAGAGGTCTTTCCCGATCCCATGGGCCCTGAAAGAAGGATCAGAACCCCCAAAGGGGCTGTCTCCCCCAGGGTCAGGCCCACCTCCTCGGTATCCAGCGACTCCGGGAGAGTCAGTGTGTCATCTTGACTAATCGATAAGGTCATCGCCGGTCACGAGAAGGTGGACCAGATCCCCTCTCCCGACCACACCGACGATCTTGCCGGACTCAAGGACAGGGAGAATATCCACATCCTCCCGCTCGAAGAGGGAGACCGCATTCCGGACGGGAGTGTCAGGAGTGACGGTCGGAGCCTTTTGATTGAAAAGGTCCGCCACTCTGGTGGCCGATATCCTCTCGATCTCCTTTTTGAGGGAGGAGGGAAGTTCAAGAGGAATCCATGAATCGAAAAGGGTGATGACGGTCGGAATATGAAGGGGCTTTTCATGGCGGATCAGGTCATGTTCCCCCACAACTCCCAGATACCGTCCTCCCTCATCCAGGACGGGAACCCCCCCGATGTGACGGGAGGTGAGAATTTCCGCCAGATCCCGAAGGGAGGTTTCCTTCCTGACCGTGATGACATCCTTGACCATAATGTCCCTGACAGATTTGCCCAATGAGCTCTCCTGATACCGGTTTTGACACTAAAGACAGATTCACGAGGTTCTAGCATCGTCCGATCACCATCGAAAATCAAGGGGTTCTCCTCTTCTCTTCGTTGTTCAGGACAACCCAAAGGGACAGGAGACCGATCATGACAGGCACGGGAAGAAGCAGTTCCAGGGAACGGGACAAGCCAATCTTCGAGGCAAAGAGACCGATGACCGTGGCCGAGGGAAGATCCCCGAAGAGATGGGCCACAAAGAGGACGCTTCCCAGAACAGTTCCCCACATGGCGGGGGGGGACTTTCTCAAGAGGGCGACCAGAACCGGGACATTGGCTCCGAAAAGGCCGATACTGGCGATCAGAAGCCCGGCAAAGAGGAGGACCTTCCCTGAAACGACAAGAACGATGATGATTCCGGCCAGCGAAAGGCCCTGGCTGCCCTGGAGGATTAGGTAGAGAGGACGGAGACTTCCAGAGGAAAGCCGGTCGCACAGAATTCCTGAAAGAAGGATTCCCGCCAATCCCCCGATGACCAGGGCCACTCCCGTCATTTCGCTCGCCAGTCCCATCCCGAGATGTTTCTCCCTGGTGAGGTAAAGCGAAATCCAGACGGACATCCCCCCCATAACAAAGATATTGGTTCCTTCCACAGTCAGAATCGACCAAAGGGAGCGATCCCTGAAAAACAGGGCCGCCACCTGCCGGGGATGGGCGGGAGAAGAGCCCTTGTCCGGGAACGGGATAGAGACAGAAAGAAGAATCAGGGCGAGGATAATCCCGGGAATGACGGGGAACATCAGGATATGGCGGAAGGAGGCGGCCGTGGCATGGGAGGCCGCCACAAACCCGGCGGCTCCTCCCAGGGGCATCGCAGAGAGAAAGATGGCCAGCTTTCCCGCCGACCCCCGCTTGGTGCCGATGGATTGGGGGCCGACGACAAACAGGGCGGCTTCCCCGACTCCTGTCAGGGAGCGCCCCAGAAAAAGGCCGGCCGCCCCTTGGGACAAGGCACAGATCCACATTCCGGCAGAAAATACGAAGATTCCCGCCGCCAGAACTCGCCTCGGGTGAATCCGGTCCGAGAGAAAGCCCGCAAGGGGGGCGGCGAAAAGATAGGAGAGGGTAAAGGAAGAACCTAGGGCTCCCACAAGAGGATCGGAAAGATGAAAGGCCGGAGCGATGATGGGAAACAGGGCCGAAAAGAGTTGACGATCTAAATAGTTAAGAAAATTCGAAAGAAAAAGAATCAGGGGAACCAAAGCCGGCATGGTCCGGTAACCCTCCGATTGGGGCTAGCCGGCGGGATTCATCCCTCGGCGACAGGCTCCGTGTGTTCGTGAACCCGATGAAAGAGCTGGCGGTTCCGAAGAAGGTAGATCACGATGGTGATGTTGAGAACAAAGACTCCGAGTCGCCACAATGAGAAATGGGAATGCATCGCATAGACTTCGACCGGGATCAGGGCTGAAATCTCGACGATCGTCATGTATTCGGCCCACCGGTATCTCCGGTGGAGGCCCCAAGCCACGATAAAGTTCAGGAGACCGTAGGCGATTCCTCCGACCGAGATGACCAGGAGCATGTTGGGCCCGATGAGGCCGATTTTCCTGAATATCTGACCCGTCCAGGCGTTGTCGACATCGATATTGAAGTTCTGGGCCCACTGGTAAAGAAGATGGTTGAGCCGCACGGGACCTAAGGATAAACCTCCAAGACCGATCAGGAGGGAAAACATTCCCTTCGCAACACGCTCCAGGATGATGTATTTTAGAAAAAGGTGGGAATTGCGAGAGATAATCATTGTGCCATTGTATCAGAGAGGAGAGTGGATGGATAGACGAAAGACAGGAACAGGAAGCCTCCTTCCATTCCCAGTTTTTTCCGGAACAACCCTCATGCTCCTCTTTCTTCTCCTGCTTTCTTGGGGTCAGGGATTTGCGGCCTCCCTCCCTTTCCAGGTGATCTACCCTAAATCTCCTCATTCTGGAGACCCACTGAAGATTCATGTCCTCTTTCCCACATCGCCCCCCCCGCACGCCTTTTACCAGCTTGAGGTGACTGTGGACGGTCAGCCGGTGGCCATGGCGGACCTTTCCGAGGAGCGAACCACATGGGTGACAGCCCCTCCGCTAAAAGAGGGTCTTCACCATATAGCCGTCATCTGGAGGAATCCTCCCGGCGGCTCCCCCTTCACTAGCCGTCAGGATCTTTCCATTCTTCCGAAGGGAGAGGCTCCTTCCGAAGTGGGAACTCACTAAGCTCGCGGCCAATTTCAATTGAAAGGATTGCCGATGAAAAAAGATTCCTCGTCCCGATTTTCCCCGGGCCTTCCCGTCCGCTCTTTTCCAGGGCTGGCTCTCCTGTTTGCCCTTTCTCTTGTATCCGCCTGTGCCTCCTACGGTCCGGCGCCTCCGATACTCGTTCCGGATCCCATGGCGCCGGCTGTCCATCCGAAATCAGGCCTTTCGGCCATGACCTTCTATGTTCTTCCGACCCAAATCCCCCATGACATGGAAGATATCGGAACCTTTTTCAAAAATGACGGGTCATACGCCCAGCTTGTTCCGGAGAACCCCATCGGACCCTCTCTCGATACCATCCTTGTCAGGGATCTTCGGGCCGGCGGATTCGATGCGGTCATTTCCAGGGGATCCGTCCCTCAGGATGGCTCGACGATCCAGATCCATGTCAGAAAGTTTCAGGACAAGGTCAAGGAAGGGCTTCTGCAGACGACCCAGGAGGGAAAAATCCGTATGGAGGCCATCATCATCCTTCATGGTGAAGGTGGAGTGACCCGGACGATCGACCGCACCATGGAACGACACAGCTCTCCCAAGCCTGTCCTTTCCTTTGACAAGTCCGATCCGTCCAGACTCCTGGGACGACTCTACCAGGAGAGCATCAATAAGGATCTCCTGCCATTTCTCAGAAAAAAGATCGGAGAAACCCCGTGATTTCCCGCCCCCCGCTTTCAAACGGACGCGCTCTTCTGATCACCCTCGGAGCCGCTGCCGGTTTTTTTGTCCTTTTACTTTTGATTCCCGGACCTCATCAGGCCAGAAGGACTTCCACACTGAGACCTGCGGAAATTCCCAAGGTGGCGGAGTCTCCCGCTGTCCTCTTCGCAACCCGGTGCACCCAGTGCCATGCCCTCCCGGCGCTCACACACCACTCCCCCGACGACTGGAGAATCCTCGTGCTCAAAATGAACCGGTACATGAAACAGACGGGGCGCCAATCTCTCTCGGAGGAGGAGGCCAGACTGGTCACCCGGTATATTGTCCAGAACCAGAAGTAGTCGGGCTCTCCGGTCTCCGTTACTGGGGAGGTCGGAGACCTCCGAACCGAAACCCCGACCCTTCAGGAGATTCGACCCCTTTTCCCATCAGGAGAACCTTGAAGATCCGGCCCATTTTTAGCGGATGGAGAAGAATTCCGGCCTGGACGGTCTCTTCGGGGGTCAGATGGTCGGCATTGGCCTCGAGCCATTCGGGAAATCCCAACCCCATCAGCCAGGACATCTGGTCTGTATACCCCTCAAGCCGGTATCCCAGGCGGGAAAGGCTCCGGAAAACACGGGAGAAGTCGACAAAAGCGGTCAGGTCCGCCTCTCCCTGGAAGTCACCCAAGAGATTTTCGGTGACGCGGTGATTTTGGTAGGCCAGGAGTGTCCCCTTTTTTCTCCGTTCGGAATAGAGCTCCTCTGCAATATCCCCGTAATCAATCCAGAGCATGAAACCCCGCGCCAGAAACCGGTCGAAATGGCCAAGAACCTCAGGAAGGGCGAGGCAGATCTCAAATTCATGTCCACGCCGGTCGGAGGAATTCTCTCCCAGGTTTTCACGGACCTCCAAGGCGAGCTCCTCCGATGAAAGAGGGCCCCAGACCTCCCGGAATTCCCGGTCCGTCATCTCCACATAGCATTCTTCCCATCCGCCCTCGCCTCCCCGGATCCGGTGGACAGGAAGGGCATCCAGAAATTCGTTCCCGAAGACGACACCGTCACCGGGACCAATTTTTTGATGGACATCCCCCTCCATTCCGACCGGATTGATCCATCGCGGAGGGTGGTGCAGACTGAAAGGGGCGATTCTTTTTTCCTGTCGTTCTCGCAGAATACCCGGAATCTCATAGAAGAGGGGGGAGAGGCGTTTGTAGAGGTCCGGATCGGCCGCCCTGAAAATGGTCAGGAGTGAAACGGCGAGGGTTCCATTGCCCGGGCCTGCTTCAATCATATAGAATGGATCGGGAGATCCGAGGGCCCGGTCAAGCTCCATGATCTGGAGGGCCAGGAGGGAGGCAAAGGCACTGCTTGTCTCCGGAGCCGTGAAAAAATCTCCACCCTCGAATCCGATTCTTGCGCGAGCGGAGTAATATCCGGAACCGGCTCCTCCAAGGGACTGCTTCATATATTCACAGAACGTGACCATCTTTCTTCCTTTCATCCCGGATCGCCGATGCTCATTCGATTACTCGTCCTCGCCACTCTTCTTGTCCTCGTCGGAAGGATCGTCCGGCTTCTTGTCCGTACCCCTCCTCTGAGAAAACAGGAATCCCCCCCTCCATCACTGGTCCAGGACCCGGTCTGCGGCCTTTATATTGAACCACAAACGGCCAAGGAATCGATCGAGCAGGAGGGCAAACGGATCTATTTCTGCAGCTCCTCCTGTGCACGACAGTTCAAGACCGGGAGGGGAGTCCTCACGTCGGGGCCCTCCGACAGGACGGAGGGATGATTCCCGACCAGGCAGAACAGATTGCACTAAGGCTTAAGGCGGATCTTCCGTCATTTCTATCCCGGATCTCCCCTTCTTCTCTGGTTGAAGCCCATCTCCGGAGATTTCCCCCTCCGCAAGACCTCCCCTCCCCCAAAGCGGTGATTTCACTCGGGAAGGCGGGAGCGGGTCTCACATTCAGTCTCTCCCGTCTGTTCCGGATCCCTCCGGGACAGACTCTGACCGTCCTTCCGACCGACTATCCCCCTCCGCCCCCCGAGTTTCCCCGCCTCACAGGGCCCCACCCCGTTCCGGATCAGCAAAGTCTTCGCACCCTAGACGGAATCCGGGAGTTTGTCCACAGACTTTCCCCCCGGACGTCTGTCGTGGTGGCGATTTCCGGGGGGAGCTCGAGTCTGGTGGCCGACCCTGTCCCTCCGGTCACCATCCGGGAAAAAGCCCTCATGACCCGGCGCCTGATGGAGGCCGGGGCCCCGATTGAGGTGATCAACACCGTAAGGATCCATCTGTCCCGGATCAAGGGAGGGGGACTTTTGTCCCTTATTGCCCCCCGCCCCTCCCTCACCTACATCCTTTCGGACATTCCGGGGAGATCGTCAGGCTTGGTCGGATCTTCGCTCATGTTTCCCGTGCCCAGGAATGGGGCCCGAATACTCAGGGTTCTTGAAGGATGGCTTTCAGGCAATATTCCTCCTTCTGTCCGGAGCGTTCTCGAGGGAGACTCCCTTCCGGACTTCTCCGGCCTCAACTCCTCTATCAACCGTGACGGCGGGATCGTTGCCACTTCCGACACTCTGCTCCCTCTCGCACAGGAAGTTTTCATCGACGGAGCCTCTTTCGGGCCTCTGCCTGTGCATGTTCTGACAGGAGAACTGAAAGGGGACTCCCGGGAGGCAGGACAGGTCCTGGCCTCCCAGATCCTCTGGACCACTCGAATGACGCGCCAGGGATCAGTCTGGCTCTGTTCCGGAGAAACGACGGTCCATCTGGCGGACGGAAAAGGGACAGGCCGTGGGGGGAGATCCCTTGAACTGGGTCTTTCCCTGGCCATGGCCCTCTCGGAGATTGAGGCCGTCGTATTCTGCCTAGCCACAGACGGGTGGGACGGAAACTCCGCTCTTGCCGGGATGATCGCCACCACCCGCCAGTTTTCCGATTCCTCTTTGATGCTGAAGGCTCATCAAGCCCTTTCCCTCCACGATACTGCCCCCTTTCTCGAGGAGCACGGGATGGAGGTGCGAACCGGTCAAACCGGAACCAACCTAAACGACCTTCTTGTCGTTATCGTACCGAATTTCAAGGAGGGGTTGTAATGACAAGGATCCGCTTTTCATTAATGGCCTTCACTGTCCTTCTGGGCCTTGGCCTTTCCACCGGATTGACCGCGGGATGGGCAGACATCCCCCCCGCCGGGGAAGAGTTTCCTGTCGTCTGGTGGGCACAGAATCACGTTCCCGAAGCTTTGGAAATCTTCAGACATACGACCGCCTCCCAACTTGGGGTGGCATGCAAGTCAGGAAAACTCTCGGTCCCGCCAGAAGTTACGACGGCCTGGACGTCATTCGCCAGGGGGAAACGCCGTCAGTTCTGTCGAAAATATCCAGGACAAACACACCATCTTCTGGGGGAGGCCCCCTATTTCATGCTCAGTCCGCCAGGAGCCCACAAGTAAAGCGGGGTCGGGCCGAGAGTGTGGATGAGGGAGAGAAGGGAGCCCTCAGAAAGGGTCGACCATCCTCCGGAGTCCATTCCGAACAGAGGAGGGGATCCCCCTCCGGATTCCTGGTAGCGTACCAGCTTCAGATGGGCGATCCCCAGTGTCCCTTTCAGATGGGCCACGAGATCCGACCGATATCCGACATGATCAACCAGGCGGTCCGACAACGCCTGGGAGGCGGTGTAGACTCGTCCGTCCGCCAGGACCATGAGATCCTTGCGACCGATTTTCCGGTTTTTTTCCACAACATCCAGAAATTTGTCATAAAAATCGCCAACCAGCCCCTCAAAAATCTTTCTGTCCTCCGGGGTCATCTTGCGAAGCGGCGATCCCATTTCTTTTTCCGGTCCCGAGGCAATGGTTCGGTCAGTGACTCCCACCTTCTTCATGAGGCCGGAAAACCCGAGATTTGCAATCATGACTCCAATACTTCCCACGACACTGGTGGGCCTGGCCCAGACCTCGTCCGTTCCCATGGCCGCATAATAGGCCCCGGAGGCGCCCAGGTCTCCAAAAAAGGCGATGACAGGAATTCCCGTCTTTTTCCGGAAGACGCGGATCCGGTGATAAAGCCTGTCGGAGGCCGTGACCGTTCCCCCAGGGCTGTCGATCATCAAGACAACCGCCTTTATATGACGATCTTCTGAGGCCTTCTGCAATTCCTGTTCGAGGAGATGGACCTGGTCAGTTTTTCCTCCAAGAAATGGGATCCCACCTTTTTTGTGCTGGTCGCCAAGGAACCCCCTGACCGGGAGAAAAAGAATCTTGTCCTGGGCTATGGAAGGTTTAATCATCTTTTCCACCAGGCCTTTTTCCTGGGGATAGAGATTGACTGTCACGCACCCGGAGAGTGCGAGCAATGCCGAGACCAGAATTCCAATGACGATCCTGGCATTTCCCGAGACGAATCGAATCATCCGAGGCCCCATTCTGATTTGATCTATCGGTAATTGGTAAACTGAAGGTCGATCCCGAAGTCTTTCCCTTTGAGCAAAGCGATGACAGCCTGGAGATCATCCCGTGATTTACCGGTCACCCTGACGCTGTCCCCCTGGACCTGGGACTGGACTTTCAGCTTTGTCCCCTTTATTTCCTTCACAATCTCCTTTGCGACCTCCTGGGTCAATCCCTGCTTGAAGGCGATCCTCTGACGGACTGTCCCGCCCAGGGCTTCCTCAACCTTTTTCTTGTCGAGGTTCTTGAGAGGGATTCCCCGGCGAACCATTTTGGATTCGAGAATGTCGATGACCGCTGTCAGCTTATGGGTATCCTTTGAAGAAAGGACCAGATCCTCCTTTTCCCATTCGATTTTCGAGCCGCTGTCCTTGAGGTCAAATCGGGTTCCCATCTCCTTGACTGCCTGGTCGACGGCGTTTTTTGCTTCCTGCATATCGACTTTGGATACAATATCGAATGATGCCTCAGATGCCATGGAATTCCTCCCGGAAAACCTTTTTTCCGTTTTCTTTCAGTCGGTTTTATTGAATAGGTGAACAGAGAGGAAGCTTATCACCAGGAGAAAACCTCCAAGAGTCAGGAGGTCGGTCGCGACGGAAAAGTAATGGATTCCCGTCAGGGCATGTCTCAAGAGATCAACCCCATAGGTCATTGGATCAAGGCGGGAAGCCAGGGATAACCAGGATGGGAGCCGATCCAGGGGATAGAGGGCTCCGGATAGAAAAAACAGAGGAAGAATGATGAAATTCATCAGGACCATGAATCCCTGGCTCGAAGTCATCCGGACTCCAAGAAGAATGCCCACAGAGGTTTGAGTCAGGCCGATCAGGATCATGACGAGAAAAGCCCCGGCTATTTGGCCCAAATGGGGGTGAAGATGAAATAAAGGCATCAGGGCAAGGATCAGACTTCCCTGGACAACAGAGTTCGTCGCCCCTCCCAGTATCTTTCCAATCACGACCGCCGTGCGGGAGAGCGGAGCTACAAGAACCTCTTTCAGAAAACCCACCTCCCGGTCCCACACGATGGCCACCCCGGCAAATGATGCCGTGAACAAAACACTCATGCCGACAATTCCCGGAAACAGGAAGTCCTGGTATCCCAGAGATTGACCCCCTCGCGCCCCTCCCAAGGCCCCCAGACGAGGGGAAAGCCCTCCCCCCAGGATAAATAGGAAGAGGAGCGGCTGAATGAAAGATCCCACAAGACGGATCCTGTCACGCCATAATCGGATGACATCCCTCAACCACAACGTATAAATCCCACCGAGGTCTCTGGTCATCCTGTCAGCAAGAGGTGGTTGGGTTGATGGCAGAACAAGGCTCCATTGATCCATCACTTTTTCTGTCATTGGTCGCCTCCGGAGTTTTTGCCCTGTCCTCCATCGGCCAGCCCCTGGCCGGTGTACCGGATGAAGACATCGTCAAGATTCGGTCGTCTTATTGAGGCTTCCAGGATCGGAAATGGCAAAGATCTCAGAAATTCCCAGGGAGATTCGGCTCGTTCTTGGGGCATCGGGAAGGATAACTGACCTCCCTCTTCCTCCCTGATAGCCTCTGTGATTGAAGGATAGCAATCAAAAAGATAATTGCGAAAGGCTTCCTTATCCTGAACCTTGAGAATGAGGACCTCCGGTCCAAGACTTTTTTTCAGCCTCTCGGGAGAATCGAGGGCCACGATTTTTCCCTGGTTAATGATGGCCACTCTGTCAGATCCGTCAGCCTCCTCCAGGTAGTGAGTTGTGAGAAATACTGTCATTCCGACCTCCTTGCGAACGGTATGGATATACTCCCACACATTACGTCTCGAATGGGGATCCAGGCCGAGGGTCGGTTCATCGAGGATGAGGAGGCGGGGGGCATGAACAAGTCCCCTGACAATTTCAAGACGTCGCTTCATTCCACCAGAGAAGGTTCTTACAAGGTCATGTCGCCGGTCGGAGAGGCCCATGACCTCCATCAGGAACTCGGAGCGTTTTTTCCTTGCGGGACCAGGAATCCCGTATAACCTTCCGTGAAATTCCAGATTTTCCCATGCTGTCAATCGGTCATCCAGGCTAGGATCCTGAAAAATAATCCCAATCCGTTGCCGGACTTCATGGGGATATTTCGTGACATCAAGATTATCAATCTTGATTCTTCCTGATGTGGGGCTGAGAAGCGCAACCATCATACCGATGGTCGTCGTCTTCCCCGCTCCGTT
This sequence comes from Nitrospirota bacterium, assembly GCA_021827365.1. GTDB lineage: Bacteria > Nitrospirota > Leptospirillia > Leptospirillales > Leptospirillaceae > UBA4572. The sequence continues at coordinate 1,483 of JAKAWK010000031.1, read as the reverse complement.
GGGTCCCAGAAAAGAAAAAAATTCTCCCTCTTTGACGTGGAAGGAGACGCCATTAACGGCTATCCGTTTTCCGGTCCGTGTTTTATAAATTTTTATCAGATCATCTGCCTGAATCAAGTGTCCCCTTCTGTCGACCGTTTCATTCATCTTATCGCAGGAATCGTTTGCGATAAACCCCAAAAACAAAAAAACGGCAGGATTTCTCCTGCCGTTTTCAATGGTGGGAAAGATATTCCGGTCAATTGGCCATGGAAACCTTTTCCATTCCAGGGATAAAGACCCCCTTATAATTGGTAATGGGAATGGGAATAGGTCTTCCATTGTCCCTGTCGATCGGGAGGAACTTTTGCGGAATGGTGATGACACTCGGATCATCCAGTCCAAGGACCCAGGTGGTGAGCGCTGTTGTCTGGAGATCGGTCAAATGAAAATTGGGCATGATGGTCGGAGGTACCTTGAATGCGGGAATCCCCGGAGAAATTTTTCTCGGGTTCTTAAAATGTTCCCATTCCCATTCCCTCTCGGAGTGGAGACCACCCACATGGTTGAAATCATGGACATTATAAAACCCAAGTTCGGTCCGGCTTCCGAATCCGGAAAGATCCGGGGCGAGCACGCCATGCAAGTTGAACTGTGTCATTGTATGGCAGGAACCGCAGCCCTTTTGAACAATGGTTTTCTTCGCAAGATTCAAGAAGGGGGTCATGGGCGGATTGATCCCCGGCTTGAAAAGGTCAGTATGGCACTTGAGACATGAGGCCTCGGCAAAGGCTCCGCGCTTGGGCTGATAATTGAGACTCACATTAAATCCGTGCGCTTCGGACACCTTGGTGGCCACGCCCTGTCCGTCATGGCAAATGGTGCATCCAAATTTTTCGAACGGATGTTTCCCGATATATCCAGATAGATCCGGATGGGTCGTAAAAGGCTCCGGAGCCGTCTTGAAGGCGGGAACGGCAATCCCCATATGACAGGTCATACAGCGGTCCGGCTTGTTCATGATCGGGTTCCAGATCTGAACCAGAGACAAAGAGGAATTTGCCAGTTCCGGCTTGTTCGTGATCTTGGCCAGAAGCTGATAATACTGCCGCTGGTAGGTCATCCATTCAGGATGAGAATCCTTGTACATTTCGACAAAAAAGATTCCAACCAGGAGAATGGTCGAGAGGAAAAAAAGAAGATATATACGCATTTTCATTCTTTTCTACCCCTTTCCGTAGTCTGGGCGGATTTTCTTAACGGGTGGCCATCCGGATAAAAAGACCCCTCCTGCCATTTCTGAAACCAGACCACCAGATAATAAAAGATTGCGGTACCGAGAACCAGGGTCACGGAGATCCCGATTCGGTAGGGGTAGCCGAAATATTCTTCGACCCAAGGTGCATTAAGCAATTGGTGAAACTGGTCCATTGAACCTCCTTGTCCGGAAATTCGGACAAAAACTTATCCCCCGCATCTATTCAGAAATGGCCCCCGATATGGA
>JAKAWK010000133.1 GCA_021827365.1 Nitrospirota bacterium | reverse complement strand
TCTGTTTTCCCCGACAAAATCCAGAAGAAAAAGCCCTTTTCTCCTGGTTCCCAGGATCCGGAGTTCTCCCGCTTCCGAAAGACGGAACTGGCCCTTGAGAAGACGGGCCACCGGTTCCGACAGGAGAATCGATCCGGGGTCCGCCTGCATCGAAAGCGACATGGCCGACCGCGACACCGATCCGGTCGGGTCCGGAGGGGCGGACGGATCTCCCCGGAGGATCCGCCCCGAGTGGATCCCCGCGGCAAAGGCGATTTCCCGGCTTTTTTCCCCCGGCCCTCCGAAAACCAGACGTCTGATCTCAAGGGCGGCCCGGGCCGCCCGTCTCGCGGCTCCTTCTGTCAGTCCGGAGATCCCGAACCAAAAAAGAAGAGAACTCCCCTGGATCCGTCCGACCGTTCCACCGAGCGCCTCGACTTTCGATGCGGCCCGGTCGAGAAGCTCCCCGATCCCGGCCGAAGCTTCTCCGGACTCCTCCTCGCTTTCGCCGGCGATTTCGAGATAGAGAGCCGTGGCGGGTTTCCATTCGGGGGAGAACGCGAGATCCGGAAAGACCGGCCCGTGGGAGGCGGGAAGAGGCGTCCGTTTTTCCGGGGAGGAGGCACGGACCTTTTCCAGGATCGCCAGGGTCTCCGGATCCGGCTCCGTTCCCAGTTGCTGCCGGAGGATCTTCCGGCAGGTCTCGAACTGGTGTAGGGCCGCCATCGTGTTCCCGGTCTCGGCCAGGAGGAGCATCTTGCGTCCGTGGCAGGCCTCGTCTAGGGGGTCGATCGCCAGGGCCCGGTCGAGCAGGAGCAGGGCCTCCGGAACGGCCCCGCGTTTCTCGTTGAGCAGGACCAGACGGTTCATGATCCATCGGACGCGCACCTGAAGCTCCTCCCTCGTCCCGGTGATCCAGTTCTCGAACTCTTCGCAGTCCGGGAGGGAGAACCCTTCCATGAACGGTCCCCGGATCTCCCGGAGGGCGCCACTCGTCCTGGCTCGGCATTCGGGGCAGTCTTCCGGATCGTGAAAAATAGGGCAGGAATCCGGAGGAATGATGAGCCCATGGGCGTCGGTCCGGAGCATAGGATTCGGCTGGAGGGCGACGTGGGTGCGGGTCACCGACAGCAAGGGATGGGGGTTAGCATTGTTCCATGTCTTCCGGAGGGAGTGAAGAGCCCATCGGAGGTTATTGTCGGCCCGGGATTTCAGAAGTTCAGGCCAGAAAAGATCGGAAAGAAAACTCCGCTCGTGGGGTTTTTCCCGTTCCATGGCCAGAAAGGCGAGAAGAGCCAGATGTTTCTGGTGGAGCCGGACGGGTTTCCCGTCCCGAGAAATCCCCGGAGAACCGAGGAGTCTGAGATCGAACATAAGGATCACTTCTCTTTATTTTTGGCCAGTCGTCCCTCATCGACTCATTGCATGGACCGGAATACGGATCAATGGCAGGACGGAACTCGTCGACCATCATAGATCGGACGCGTCCGACAATCAACAAACGGGGAACAAACGGGCCTCCTTTATGATTTACTCGAAGGTACTCTCCCGGAGTGGGATGGAGGGATTTTTCCCTCATATTATTCTTTCTTTTCTGGGATATTCTGTTCGGCGAACCCGCAGACACACCATACCTTCTTCGGACGCCGGAATGTCCGGACAACCCTGTGGAGAAGAGGATCCTGATGAACAAGGGAGACCTCGTGAAAGCCCTCCTCGGCCGGCAGTGCGCTCTCTCCGGAGATCCCGGGAGATGGTCGAGGAGGCACTGACCTGATCGTCGACACAGTGTCCCGGGGGGGAGATGCGGGACTGGTCGAGGTCGGAACGTCCCGGCCGGTCCTTTCCCCGGTTTGCCTCTGGCAAGTCCTTCCGGGAAGCGGTGGAGACGAGCCCGGCGGTCTCCGCCCAGGACCGGTCCTGAGCCCGTTTTTCTTTTTTCCGTCCCCGCGGTTCGCTCCGGCGGGTCCGACACCCTCAATCAATGGAGAATGGAATGATCGTTTGTTGTAATCACCGGCCGGAACGTTTGGCCGACGGGATCCGCCCGGCGCTCGCCGGAAGCCTTCTGGTTCTTGTCGTGGCGTCTCCCCTCTGGGCCGCGAGTCCCGACGGGACCCCCTGCAATCCGACGGGGGCGTTGGGAAGCTCGATGGGTGGATGCGCAAAGCCTCCGACCCCTCCGTCTAAAAAGTCGGCGTCGGGACTGCTCCCGACAAATGCCTCCTTTTCCGCTCCCGAACGCTTCCAGATCCGTACGGAAAAGACCGGACAGGAAGAGACGATCCGGAGGAACATTGCCGCCTGGGTGGCCAAGAGGGCGGTGCCCCATCCGACCCCATCCGAATCGGCCCTTCTGAACGCCGCCATTCTCAACCTCTCCTCGAGCTCCTTTCCGATCTCCCGGGAGGAGGCCGGGACGAATCTTTTCACTGTGACGGTCGATGCCCCGACCCTAAACATGATCGCAGCACATCTTCGTCGGGCCGTCTCCTCTGGCCGTCTCGCCTACCGGGTAAATCGCACGGCGGTGACGGGAGGAACCCCGGAAGAGAACCAGTTCGTCGAGCACAGTCTTCCGATCTCCCCGGCCGGAGTAGTGGATGCCCAGGCGGTCTCCGATGCCCTCTACCGGGTGAGCCAGGTGCCGGGATTCGCACGGGCCGACGGGCTCTTCACTCCCGTGTCCCTTCCCGGAATCGCCGCTCCTCCAGCCCCGCTCTCTCCCCGGACCGGCGAGCCCTTCGCCCCGGAGGGCCAGGCTCCTCCCCTCGAAACCCTCCTGGTGAACGTGACCCCAACACCAACCTTCGCCGGATCGCAAATCGAGGTCGACAACTATGGTTATGCCCCCACCGGTGCCCTCATGCAGAACGCCACCGGGAACGTGAACAACGCCGGGACAGCCGGCGGGCTCTTCTCCGTCTCGGCCTCGACCTCCTTCGGCGGCATGGTTGCGGGAATGCTCTCCTACTCTCTTCCCGTAGGTCTTCTGTACCGGGTGGGAGCGGATGTCAACGCCATGAACTACAGCCTGGGCAACGGCTTCTCCCCCTGGGGCCACGGAGCTAACACCGCCCAGCTGATCTCTTTGGGGGTCTCGGGAAGCAACTACAGCGGGGACCTCTGGGGAATGGAGACCTTCCTCGAAGCTCCCGACCGGAAGCTGGCATTGAAAGAGACGCTCTTTCTCAAGGAGTTCCAGGACACCTACTCACAAAACTCCCAAAACGACCGGAGCCTCCTGGGCGGGACCATCGACCTCTCGGGGTTCCGGAGACTGGGCAAGCTCCTAGCCAGTTTCGACCTAGCCGACACGGAATACGACCTGACCCAAGGGTCGGGGTCGGATCCCGCCAATCCATTCTACAATAGCACCCAAGGTCTCCAGAACTACTGGACGGGCAACGCCCAGCTCTCCTACGCCATCACCCCCGTCTGGTCGGTGACGCTCGGGACGGTGGACCAGCAGTATATCGGGGGAGGGGTCCTCGACCCCATGCTCCAGGCGACCTTGGGCGGGGTCTCGAATGTGATGGCACTCCCCACCGCCTCGCTCTTCGGGAACGACCTCTATGCGGGGACCCTGACGCTCACCCGGACCGATGTCTCCAAGGTTGCCACCTTCGCCTCCTCGCTCTTCTTCGACGCGGGGCAGGTGACGGGGCTGGGAACGAACTATTCCGCCATGGGGCCGGGGGTGGAAGAGAGCGTCTCCGCACCGCACTGGTTCGCCCGGGGCGACCTCGCGGTTCCGGTGGGGGGACTTCCCACGCAGGTTCTGGGACAGAACATCACGGCCCTCACCGGAGGCAACATCGGCCAGGGGGGAATCCCCCTCCAGCTGTGGCTCTCCGCAGGGCTCCGGTACTGAAGATCGAACAGAGGCGTCGGAACGAGGATCTCCTCCCCCGAAAAAAACACCCTTTCCTTCCTGAAGGAGCTCTACCCATGAGACAGACCCAAACCTTTCGGACCTTTTCCCTCTTCCACAAGATCGTGGCCTGTGTCCTTTCCGCGACGATCCCGCCGGCGACGCTTCCGGAAGCCGCCCTGGCCCTTCCCCACGGGGGAGTC
>JAKAWK010000132.1 GCA_021827365.1 Nitrospirota bacterium | reverse complement strand
AAGCCTCTCCCGCTCTGGCCCGATTTACCTTTCGGGCCCATAACCGGTGGGTTGGCGGGGCTCATTCAAAAACGACAATCCAGGGGTTTTACGGAACGGGGAAAGAAGATACTTCCCGAAAGATTCCTTTTGTTCTGGAAGGCGATGAACCGCCGGTCCTTCTTGGAGACGATGCCGGGCCCAATGCTGTGGAGGCAGTTCTTCACGCATTGGCGTCTTGTCTGGTTGTTGGCTTTGTTTACAATGCCGCGGCGCGCGGAATCGGAATCGATTCTCTGGAGCTCGATCTGGAAGGTGATCTTGACCTGCAGGGATTTCTGGGACTCTCAAAAAGCGTTCGTCCGGGATACGAAGGGATCCGGGTGGTCTGCCGGGTCGGGAGCAAAGCGTCGGATCAAGAGATTCAGACGTTATGGGAGGTGGCACAAAACCTTTCCCCTGTTCTGGACATCGTCAGAAACCCGGTGCCGGTCTCTTTGAAAATCCAAAAGATCTCCTGAATAGGCCTTTAATCCAGATTTCGAGGCCTAATCGGCCACTAAGGAGGGTCAAAATGGAAAAGAAAGAACAGAAATCTCCGGAATCCAGCAAAAACAGGCCGGAGAAGCGGAGGGGGAAACGCCGATGGAGATGGGGATGGGAATGATGAAAAAGATGATGGCCCGCATGGGGCCAGGGGGCAATGCTCCCATGGGTGGCAAGATGGGAGAGGAAGAAGGGCCGGAGGAGGGTCGCCCGTCACCGCCCATGGGGCGGATGATGGAGATGTGCGAAAAGATGCTGTCTTCCATGGACAGAACGACCTCGCTCGCCGCCTTTGCCACACCGGAACTCCAGGAGATGTTCCGGGAATGGATGGAGAGCCTGGAAGCCAAAGCCCTGGGGATCCTGGAAAGCCAGCCCGAAACAGATTCGAGATCCCTCGCTTCGGCGCTCGGTGTCGGAGAGGAAAGCGCCATTCATATCGCCGCGCGCCTGGCTCTCGGAAAAAAAGCCGTCCTTCTTCTCCGCGCGTCCGGGACGGTTCCGGAGAGATGACTTCGCTTCGCCCTTGCTCGAAGTGGCGGCAACAGGAGACTTTCCAAGAAGCTTCCCCCTAGTGGACAGGCACATTCCCCGCTCCGGGAATGGCGAGGAAAACTTGCAAAAAGGAGTGATGTCATGGAAAACACTCTCCAGGGGTCCGTCTCCCATGCCGGAACGGGTTCCACTTGGATCCGTTCCCTGATCGATCCCTCCCTGAGCCATCTTCATCATGGCCCCGGGATCCTTCTGGTCGCCCTCCTGGTCGCGGCCGGAGTTCTCGGGACGGCGGGGTGTCCGTTCACGATTCCGACCTTACTGGGGATCGCGGGCCTGGCGGGAGCCGGCGATGCAGATGCCTCCGCCAAAAAAAGGGGGCGCGTCCTTGGGGTGTCCTTTGCGGCAGGAATGTGGCTGGGCATGATTCTTCTGGGAGCTCTGGCCGGGAGAGAGTTGGCCCTTATCTCCGGTCCGGCCCGGGGGATCTGGAGCCTAGCGATGGCAGCCCTGGCTCTTTTTCTGGGGTTTCTGATCTTAGGGAGACGGGGGAGCGGATTTCCGGTCCTTTCTCAGGGGAATCCCTTACGGACCGCTCTCTCCCGCATCCCCGTGATCCCGGCGGCTTTTCTCGTGGGACTGTTCTACAGTGCGGGGGCGCCCCTCGTCTCCCTCCTGTTCGTGGCTGGCCTCGGGATCGCGAAGATGACTCCGGAGTTCGGGGCCTTGCTGGGCCTTGCCTTCGGACTGGGGAGAAGTCTTCCCTTTCTCCTGGCGGGGGTGGCCTCGGACGCCCTTGCGGGGGCGGGGTGCCGGATCGGGGGGAACCGGTGGCTTCGCGTGACGGGAGGCTCCCTCATGTTTCTCGTATCAGGATACTATCTCTGGCTTTCGAAACCGTATTTGTAATCTCTCCGGGTGTGAAGTTCTGGAGAGCCTGATTGAGGAGGGCAGCCGATGTCCTGGGGCAACGCGATGGGGGCGGGGATGGCATGGATGTGGATTTTTCCCGTGCTGTTCCTCATGGGCCTGGCCCTTTTTTCCGGGGTGTTCTTGAGGGGGATGCGAGGATCTCCGTGCGGCCGGCCCCCGGATGAAGAAAGGCGAAGAGCCGATTCAATATCCGAGGAAACGCCGAAGGAGATCCTGGACCGACGTTACGCCCGGGGAGAAATTACCCGGGAACAATATCTCGAAATGCGGAAGGATCTGGAATGAGGGGATTCTTTGATCCCCAAACCCCGAGGGGCGCCAATCGGCCCATCTATCTCGACTACAATGCCACGACTCCGGTGGCCCCGGAGGTCGTATCGGCCATGATGCCCTGGTTGTCAGAGAGTTTCGGGAATCCCTCGTCCGATCACCTTTTCGGGAGGGACGCCCGACAGCAGGTGGAGACAGCGCGTGAGGAAGTGGCGGCTCTGATCGGGGCGGAACCGGACGAGATTGTGTTTACGGGAAGCGCGACCGAGGCCAATAATCTGGCTATTCTGGGAATTGCGAAGGCGATGAAGAGTGAAAGAAAAGAGGGACTTCTGGTGACTTCGGCCATCGAGCACCCGTCGGTGCTGGGGCCCTTCGGCTGTCTCGGGGAAAAAGGTTGGAGAAGGCAGATTCTTCCTGTCGACTCCTCCGGCCGGGTCGACCTCGGATCTGCCGAAAGAATTATCGGGCCGGAGACGGTCTTCGTCAGCCTCATGCAGGCCAACAACGAAACCGGAGCGATCCAGCCCGTCCGGGCCATCGCCGATCTTGCCCATGCCCGGGGAGCGTGGGTCCATGTCGATGCCTCCCAGGCGACCGGCAAGGTTCCCGTCGATAGGAAGGCTCTCGGTGCGGATCTTCTGACCCTGGCCGGCCACAAGTTCTATGCCCCGAAGGGGATCGGAGTCCTGGCCATCCGTCGGGGAACCCCGCTTCGGCGAATCATGGCCGGCGGAGGGCAGGAAAGGAACTTGCGGCCCGGCACCGAAAACGTCCCCGCCATCGCGGCACTGGGAACGGCCTCTCGGCTGGCGCGTGAACACCTCGGCAGGGAGCGGGTCCGGATGGAAGAACTCCGCGACAGGCTTCACGGGAGGCTGGCGAAGGGCATCCCCGGACTTCTTCTCAACGGCCCTCCCGCCGACCGGCTTCCGAACACCCTCAATCTTTCCTTCCCGAAGGTAAAGGGACGGGATCTTCTGGCCGCCGTTCCCCATATTGCGGCATCCACGGGAAGCGCCTGTCACGGAGGCAACCAGGAAATCAGCTCCGTGCTTCGGGCCATGGGTCTGGATCCTGAAAGGGCGTGGGGGGCGGTCAGGCTTTCCCTCGGCCGGTTCACCACTCTCCCCGAGGTCGACCGGGCCTCAAACGACCTGATCGCCGCCTGGAAACGCTTGGTCTCCTGATGGATCCCGCCGCCTCCTACGACTCTTGGTACGATTCCCCCCGCGGCCGATGGATCGGAGAAACGGAATACCGTCTGATCTCCCGTCAGCTCCGCCCTCTTCCTGGAGAGATCGTCCTTGATGCGGGATGCGGGACAGGATGGTTCTCCCGCCGCTTCAATCTCGAGGGGATCCACGTCGTAGGTCTCGATAAAAACCTCAACTGGCTTCATTTTGCCGACTCTCACAGTCCCGCCTCCCTTCGATGGGTCGGGGGAGACCTCCGATGCCTTCCTTTTCGCGACCGGACAGGGTCTTTTCGGTCGCCGCCTTGTGTTTCGTCGACGATGAACGGGAGGCCGTCCGTGAAATCGTCCGGGTGACGCGCCGACGTTTTGCCATAGGGTGGCTGAACCGGGACAGTCTCCTTTATCGGCAAAAAGGGGTGAAAGGGGGGATCGGATCCTATCGGGGAGCCCGATGGCGCCGTCCGGAAGAGCTTCCAGGGTTATTTGACGGATTGCCGGTGGGCACCCTCGAACTTCGTTCCTGCGTCGCGCTGCCAAAAGGAGACGTCTGGGCAAGAATGATGGAGAAAATCTTGGCGGAACACTGGCTCAGGGGCTCTCTCCTTGTCGTCTCCGGGGATAGAGTGTAAGTTCCGGTTTTCCGTCATCAACAGAAATCAAATGGGAGAAAATCAGCCTTGGCGTGAGGGTATCAACGCTTTTGAAT
>JAKAWK010000030.1 GCA_021827365.1 Nitrospirota bacterium | reverse complement strand
CCCCCCGTCCCCGGCCAGGGTCTGCCCGTTCACGAATCCCGCGACCGTTCCCGAGAGGGTCGGCACCGTTCCCCCGTAGGTCATGGAGGCGTAGTACGCCGTCGCTGTCAGTGGCGCCTTGTCGATTGTCACCAAACTCCCGCTCTGGGACAACCCGTTGTAGTTGGAGGACAAACCTCCGTTCGTGCTGACTCCAAGGCTCAGGTTGGTGACGTTCGCCAGAGGGGCGTTCGTCTGCACATTCGGGGAAGAAAGGTCTCCCGACCCGGTCCCTCCGACGCTGAAGGTCTGGCCATCGACCCCCGTCGCCGTCAGGGCGCTTCCCGCAAGGGTCGTCGTCCCGTTATAGACTTCGGAGCCGGAGAGGGTCAGATTTGCCTTGCTGATCGTCCAGGTCCCCGAGATCGCAGAAACCGAATCCACGCTCGTCTGGGCCGTGGGTGCCGACAACGTGGCAGCCTCGGTATAGCTTCCTGCATTCGGTCCGACGTTCACCGCAATGTTTGTTGAGGTGACGCTTGATCCCCCCATCGTATAGGTCGCCGTATATCCGGGAGAGACGGTCGAGCCATTATAGACGGACGTGCCGCTGTTTCCCGTCACTATCGCCGTGGCGAGATCCGGCACCAGCATGGGGGCGGTCATCGTTCCGCTTCCGGAAACAACGGAACCTTCGAACCAGGGGGCCGAGGTCACGGGCGAGTAGAAAGCAGTCGAGTTCCATATGTTGAAAGCCCAGTTGGAGAAATTCGAGGCCATGCCGAACTGCGAGGACGTGAGCCCAGACACTCCACCTACGGCAGAGGGAGAATTCCCCACTCCCGTTATATTGCCCGAGGATATGGTCGCGGAAGTGTTCCAATAGTTATAGGTATATGTGCCGCCTGAGTTTTCCCCGACGACCCCCCCCACGTTGCTGCTGCCGCTGACGCTCCCCGTGTTGTAGGAGTACTCCACAAAGCCGGTGTTGTTGTATCCGACGACCCCCCCCACGTTGCCGTTGCCGCTGACGCTCCCCGTGTTGTAGGAATATTCCACCGTGCCGGGGTTGTATCCGGCGATCCCTCCCACGTAGTTGCCGCCGGTGACGTTCCCCGTGTTGTAGGAGTACTCCACCATATTGTTGTTTTGCCCGACGACCCCCCCCACTTGGGGGGCTGTTCCGCTCAACACTCCCGTGTTGTAGGAATACTCCACCGTGCCATTGTTTTGCCCGACGACCCCCCCCAAGTAGTTGCTGTCGGTGACGCTCCCCGTGTTGTAGGAATACTCCACCGTGCCGTTGTTTTGCCCGACGACCCCCCCCAAGTAGTTGCTGTCGGTGGCGCTCCCCGTGTTGTAGGAATATTCCACCGTGCCGTTGTTTTGCCCGACGACCCCCCCCACGTTGCTGTTGCCGCTGACGCTCCCCGTGTTGTAGGAGTACTCCACAAAGCCGCTGTTGTTGTATCCGACAATCCCCCCAATCGCGCTGTAGCTTCCCCCGTTCACCGTCCCGGACACCCCGAGATTTTCAACCTTCCCGCCGGATCCCAGATATCCGATGAAGCCGGCATCGCTGGCCGATGCCGTGATGATGTACCCGCTAACCGTATACCCGTTCCCGTTGAAGGACCCGGTGAACGCCGAGGAGGATGTCCCCAAGGGGATCCATGGATAGGGGGAGCCATTGCTCTGTGTGAGGCTGATATTGGCGGTCAAACAAATCATGGCCGTCAAATAGTTACTCTGGTTGGATGCAGTTCCGTTTCCGTCCACGGTCTCAAGGTTGCTGGCCGTTCCTATATAGAGCGTCGTGGGGTCGATGGTGATCGTGCCGGGCGTGCCGGATGGGGCCGAGACGTTCAGGGGGGCGATCTGGTCAAGAACGACCTTGTATCCGTTCACCGTGATGGCGCCCCCGTTCCCGCCGTTGGGGGCCGAGGCGTCCAGCACTGCCGTGGACTCGAGGGTGGTGGTCCCCGACTGCATCCCGCTCTGGAGGAGGATCGTCCCGGTCTTGCCATTTGCGGTTTCGGCCGACACAATCCCCGAGTCGTCCACCAGCCCTCCGCCCGTGGTCGCCACCGAGAGCGACGAGCCTCCCGTGGTCGAGATCGGCGTCACCGTCGATCCCGCCGCGAGAAGGACCTCCCCTCCGGGAGCCTTGATCGTCCCGGGGTTGGTCACCGAGGTTCCCACCAGCGCCACCGTGCCGCCCGTCGCGGCCGTGATCGTCCCCGCATTCGTGATCGCCCCGGTGGGGGTCCCCCAGGGAGTGGCGGATCCGAAGGCCATGACGCCCGCGGCGCTCACCACGCTTCCGCTTCCGAAGATCAGCCCGTTGGGGTTCATGAAATACAGGATCCCGTTGCTCGTCACCGTCCCGTTGATCGTGGACGGGGTGGTCCCCCCGATATAGTTCATAGAGACCGACGAGGCTCCCGGGGTCTTGTAGACCACGCTCTGGCCGGATTTCACGTTGAAGGATCCCCAGTTGAAGGTGGCGGAAGGCGTAGACTGGGAGATCAGTAGCTTGCCCGTGCTGTACCCCAGGGTCGCCGAGCCTTTGGAGACGACTCCCCCGTGGGGAAGGGCCAGGGCGGCTTCCGGAAGCGTCGCCAGCGGGATCGTGGCGGAAAGGACACAGGCCACGATCTTGTGGAAGAGGGAAAAGGTCCGAAAGGTTCGGGTCTGTCTCATGGGTGGAGCTCCTTCAGGAAGGAAAGGATGTTTTTTGGCGGGGGAGGCGATCCTCGTTCCCCCGCCGCCTCGGTTCGTCTCGGTTCGATCTTCAGTACCGGAGCCCTGCGGAGAGCCACAGCTGGAGGGGGATCCCCCCCTGCCCGATGTTGCCGCCGGTGAGGGCTGTGATGTTCTGTCCGAGAATCTGCGTGGGAAGGCCCCCCACCGGAACCGCGAGGTCGCCCCGGGCGAACCAGTGCGGCGCGGAGACGCTCTCCTCCACCCCCGGCCCCATGGCCGAATAGTTCGTTCCGATCCCCGTCACCTGTCCCGCGTCGAAGAAGAGCGAGGAGGCGAAGGAGGCGATCCGGGTCGCGTCGGTCCGGGTCAGCGTCAGGGTTCCCACATAGAGGTCGTTCCCGAAGAGCGAGGCGGTGGGAAGGGCCATCACATTCGAGACCCCGCCCAAGGTCGCCTGGAGCATAGGGTCGAGGACCCCTCCGCCGATATACTGCTGGTCCACCGTCCCTAAGGTCGCCGACCAGACGGGGGTGAGGGCATAGGAGATCTGGGCGTTCCCCGTCAGGTAGTTCTGGAGACCTTGGGTGCTGTTGTAGAAGGGGTTGGCGGGATTCGATCCCGACCCCTGGGTCAGGTCGTACTCCGTGTCCGTGAGATCGAAGCCCGCCATGATCTTGCCCAGGGTCCGGAAGCCCGAGAGGTCGAGGGTGCCCCCGAGAATGCTCCGGTCGTTCTGGGAGGTCTGCGAGTAGGTGTCCTGGTATTCCTTGAGGAAGAGCGTCTCTTTCAGGGCCAGCTTCCGGTCGGGCGCCTCAATGAATGTCTGCATCCCCCAGGCGTCGCCAGAGTAATTGCTCCCCGAGACCCCGAGGGCTGTCAGCTGGGCGGCGTTGGCCCCGTGGCCCCAGGGAGAGAAGCCGTTCCCCAGCGTGTAGTTCAAGGCGTTGAAGTCGACCCCTGCCCGGTTCATGAGGCCGAAGGGAAGAGAATAGGAGATCGTTCCCGCGTTCATCCCGCCGAAACTCGTGGAGGCCGAGACGGCGAAGAGCCCGCCGGCGATCCCGGCGTTGTTCACGTTCCCGGTGGCGTTCAAAATGAGGGCGCCGGTGGGGGCGTACCCGTAGTTGTCGAGCTCGATCTGCGATCCCGAGAAGGTCGGCGCGGGGGTCACGTGGACCAGGAGGTTCTCGAGGGGCGGAGCCGGTGCCTCCGGGGCGAAGAGCGACCCGGTCTGGGGCGCGAGCGGGGCGGGAGGAGAGACGCTTCCGGGACCGACCACGGGAGAAAAGACCCCGTCGGCCCGGGAGAATCCCGGCACCTGGCTCACCCGGTAGAGGCTCTCGGAGACCGCCTGGGCATCCACCACCCCGGACGGGGAGATCGGAAGGCTGCGCTCGACGAACCGGTTCTCGCCCGGGGTCCCTCCCGTCACCGCCGTGCGATGGACCCGGTAGGCGAGCCGCCCGGAGGAGACGGCCCGGCGAAGGCGGGCGGCGATCGCGTTCAATGTCCTGGCCTCGACCGTCACGGAGACAATCTCAGGCCCGGATTCCCCCCGGATAAAGGGGAAGGAGGTCCGGGAGAGGCCGAGGATAGTCGAGTTCAGAAGGGCTGATTCGGAGGGGGTGGGACGGGGCACCGCCCTCTTGGCCACCCAGGCGGCGATGTTCTTGCGGATCGTCTCCTCCTGGCCGGTCTTTCCCGTCCGGATCCGGAAGGTCTCGGGGGCGGCGAAATCGGCATTTGACAAGGAGACGGCGGAAGGCGTCTTCGGCGCGGGAGGCGCCGGGGGGGTCGCGCATCCTCCCATCGACGTCCCAAGCGACCCCGTGGCGTTGCAGGGAGCGCCGGAGGGGGGAGGCGCGGCCCAGAGGGGGGACGCCATCACAAGAACCAGGAGGACTCCGGCGAGCGCCGGGCGGCCCCATTCGGCCAAACGTTCCGGCCGGAAAAGACAACAAACGGTCATTTCATTCTCCCAACATTGAGGGTGTTCTCCCCGCAGGAGCGTCTCCGCGGGGACGAAAAATAAGAAAGGAAGGCTCAGGGCCGGTCCGGGGCAGAGAACGCCGGGCTCGTCTCCACCGCCTCCCGGAAGGACTTGCCCGGGACAAACCGGGGAAACGCCCGACCCCCGCCGGCGACCGGATCGCCCGTCTTCGTCGTCCGGGGAGCGGGGACGACCGGCCGGAACTTTCCGAAGCCGACCAGTCCGACCTCTCCCCCCCGGGCCACCGTTTCGACGATCAGACCCAGGATCCCGTCGAGCACCTCTCCGATCTCGTTCCGGGAGAGCGGGCCCTGCCGCTCGTGGAGGGTCTTCACGAGGTCGCTCTTGTTCATCAGGATTCGCCTCTTCTTCACGCATGCTCCCTTCCTCATGGGTTCTCCCCGATCCCCGTCGGGCGATTCCTCCGTCTCCGGCGTCCGTTTCGGAACTGCTCCCGGACCTCTCCGCCCGACGGGATCCGCAGGAGCGGAAATCCCAGACGGGAATCCACGGTTTAGGGAGTCTACATGACCCCTGTTATTTTTTTGTTATCTCAATTTTGTGTATACTGAACAAGGAGATCCGGCCGTTCCGACCCGGAGACCGAACGCCGTTCCCGACAAGGAGGCGTGGCGGAAAGACAGATCCGTTAAATGAAGGAGTGTGTTCGGTGTTCGGTGTTCGATCTTAAGCTTCTCGGCCCTCCCGAACTTCTGGAGAACGGAAAACCCGTCCGGCTTCACCAGAAACATCTGGCCCTTCTCGCCTTTCTGTCCATGGAGCCGGAGAAGCCCCACGAGCGGGTCTCTCTTTCCGACCTTCTCTGGCCGGATGTTCCCCTCTCTCGGGCCGACAACAGCCTCCGTCAGGCCCTCAACTCGCTCCGGAAGAGTCTCCGGGGGGAGCTTCCCCTCCCTCCCCTTTTCGTGGCCGTCAGGGGCACCGTCGCCCTTCGTCCGGACCCTCCGCTCCGAACTGATGCCCGCGGGCTTCTCCAGCCTCCGGCCTCCTGCCCGTTTTTTCACGACCCGGAAGACTGCCCCGAATGCCGAGCCCGGATGCAGGGCGCCCTCCGGGAGATCCGGGGACCGTTCATGGAGGGGTTCTCCCTCCCCGACTGCGAAGAGTTCGAGAACTGGATCACCGGGACGCGGGAGGAGCTTCTGGTGCGCGTCCGCTGGATCATGAACCGTCTGATCCGCCTAAACGAGAAACGCGGGGACGTTCCGGAGGCCCTGCTCCTGCTCGACCGGGCCCTGGAGATCGACCCCCTCGACGAGGCCTGCCACGGACGCAAGATGCTTCTCCTGGCCGAGGGCGGGAACACGCTTGCCGCCCTGCAGCAGTACGAGACCTGCCGGAAGACTCTCCGGGAGCAGCTGGGAAAGGAGCCGGACCCGGAGACCCGGGCGATCCTGGAAAAGATCCGCGCCTCCTCCCCGGAAAAACGGACGCCTCTTCCCGCCTCCCGCGGGCCGGTCTTTCCGGATCTCCCGTTCTCCCCCGAATGGAAACCCGCCACGGCTCTCTATCTCGAAATCGCCGGCGAAGGCGAGGAGGAGTCCGGAGAAGCTTCGTCCGGGACCGGGGAGCTGGTCGTCCGGGCCGCATCGAAAGTCGAGGCGCTCGGCGGAACAATCGGACGGATCCAGGGGAGTTCCCTTCTTTGCTGGTTCGGGATCTCCGGACTGACAGAAGGGGCCGCGAGACGGGCGGCCCGGGCCGCCCTCGAGATCGGCCGTCTGGTTCTCGGAGGGCCGGGGGAAAAAAGCCGGGGGATCGCCTTTGCCGCGGGGATCCATTCGGGGCGGATCCTCCGGGGAGATCCGTCCGCCCCTCCGGATCCGACCGGAGCGGTGTCGCGGCCGTCGATGGCGCTCTCCATGCGGGCAAACCCCGGGGAAATCCTCGTTTCGGAGAGGGCTTCGAGGCTTCTCCGGGGGCAGTTCGATCTGGCGGAGGCCGGGGAGGTCGGAATTTTGGGGAAACGAATGGGAGCGTTCGTCCTGGGAGACTCTGTCCGGGACGATTTGTCGGGGTTCAATCCCCGGCACATCGTCGGACGCGATCGGGAACTTTCGGCCCTGACCCGCCGCTGGAAGGACGGCCCTGGGGGAGTCGCGGTCGTGGAAGGGGAGGCCGGCATCGGAAAGACGGCCCTGGTCCGCGCCTTTCTCGGAGCCAGAGGTCTTCGCGACGCCCGCCTCCGACGGATCGAGTGCGCCCCCCAGTTCATGGACAGCCCCTTGTTCCCTTTTGTCCAGGCGATCCGGGGACCCGCCCGTTTGCCCGAAGGAGTCGGACTGGAGGAGGGGTATGCTCGTCTGCGGGACTATGCCCGGATCTTCTCCTTCGACGACGAGAAAAAGGCGGTGGCCCTTCTGGGAAATCTTTTCTCCCTTCCTCCCCATCCGGACTTTCCTCTTCCCGAGATGTCCGCCTCGCGCCTCAGGGAGGAGACCTCGACGCTCCTTCTGTCGATCCTCCGGTACCGGGCGCTGGAGGGGAAGGGACTCTATCTCGTCGAGGATCTGCATTGGATCGACGCCTCGTCGGGGGATCTCCTGCGGACGATCCTTCTGGATCCCTTCTTTACGGGAAAGATTCTCTTTCTTCTCACGACCCGGACCGGGGAAGATCCTCCGTGGCTTAGGGAGATTCCGGACCGGTCGATTCTTCGCCTCGAACCTCTGGAAGACGCCGACACCCGGGCCCTGGTCCGGACCCTCGGCAAGGAGAGTCCGGGAAGGACGTTGTCCGAACCGGACGAAGACTTTGTCGTCCGGACCTCCGACGGCGTGCCTCTCTTCATCGAGGAGCTCGTCCGGGAGAGGCTCGAAAGTCCGGAACAATCTTCGGAAGAGTGGCGGGATCGCGTTCCCGCCACGCTCTCCGAGGTCCTGGCCTCCCGCCTCGACCACCTCGGACCGGCCCGCTCCCTTTTGCAGGCGGCCTCCGTCTACGGTCGGGCAGTTCCCCTGACGCTCCTGCGCCGGGTCTTCTCCGGACCTCCGGAGACCTTCGAGACCCTGTTGGCTCGGGCGAGCGGGTCCGGCCTCGTCGCCACGGAGACGGACCTCTCGGAGACCCGCCTCGCCTTCCGCCACGCCCTGATCGTCGAAGCCTCGCGTCTTTCCATCCCCCAGTCCGCCCGCCTCCTCCTCCATAAAAAGTACGCCGAGACCCTCCGCGACGGCTTTCCCGATCGCGCCGGGACGACCCCTGAGCTGGTCGCCCGCCATTTCGAGGAGGCCCGGGTCTTTTCCGACGCGGTCCTCTGGTACGAAAAGGCCGCCAGGAGCTCCTACGAGAGAGGGGCGTTTTTCGAGTCGCAGCACTTCCTCGATAAGGCCTTTGCCCTCCTTCCCCGCCTGAGTTCTCCGGAGTCCGGCGGCGGAAAAGACCACAAAAACATGGAAAGCCGGCTCCTGATCCTTCGGGGCAATCTTCTCGTTGACATGGAAGGGAATGGAAGCCGCGGAGCACGACAGTCCTTCCGGAAGGCCCTGGACATCCTCGACGTCGAGGCGGGGGTGTCGGAAGAGGCGTTTCAGGCCCTGTACGGCTACTGGGGCTCCCTCTACGGCGGAATGGATATCCGTTACAGCGGAATGGATATCCGCGATTCCAGGAAGGCGGCGGACTCCCTGCACGGACTGTCCCGAAAATCGGAGTCTTCGAGTCGTCGGATCGCCGCCCTCTATGCCGACGGGAGCACCGCCTTCTGGGAAGGGCGTTCCTCCCGCTCCTTCGAGATCCTCGCTCAGGGATTGTCTCTCGGGATAAAAAGCGAAGGGGCCGGGAAGGGCGGAGGGCTCCTCCGGGAAGCGGCTCTCGTCCAGTCCGGCGACTACCAGTTCTGGAATCTGTGGTTTCTGGGGCGCTACCGATCGGCCCTGTCGGCCGTCGAGAAAAGCCTCGGACGCGTCTCCGAAAACGTCCAGAAAAAAGGCCACAGCTTGACCTTCTCCGCCGTCACCTTCCGGTACCTGCGCCTTCCGGAGCGAGTTTTTGGTGTGCTGGACAACCTCAAGGGACTGATCGGGACCGCGGGAATCGAAGGGTGGAGCCCCTCGGAGAAGGGGTTTCGGGGGTGGGCGCAGGTCATGACGGGGGAGGCCTCCGGGATCGGGGCGATCCTGAACGCGGTCCGTCTCTCCCGGAAATTCCATTGGATGGCCGAAATCAAATACCTTTCGATTCTGGCGGAGGCCTATCTTTCTCTTTCCGACATCCGGAGATCCCGGGGAACCATCGATTCGGCCCTCCGCTTCTCCGGAAAATTCGGCACGATTTTTTTCGACGCCGAACTCTGGCGGTTAAAGGGGGAGACGGCGCTTCTCGAAGGAAGGCGGGAGGAGGCGAGGGAGTGTTTCGGGACCGCTCTCGAAATCGGCCGGAGGCAGGGCGCCAGGGCCCTCGAACTTCGGGCCGCCACCAGCCTGGGAAGACTCCTCGGGGATGCCGGGAAAAGAAAGGAGGCGTTGGCTCTGTTTTACGGGCTTTCGGAGCTTCTCGACGGTCCGGAGTCGGACCCCTCCCTTCCCGATATCCGGGACGCGCTGGATCTGAGAAAACGGCTCTCGTAGGCGAGGAGTTGAGCAAGGAGAGTGATGGCGGGGATCGCCCCGGACCCGATGCAGAAAACGGGAAACGCCTCTCCCTGTGAAGGGAGCCAGGAGAGGGCCGATGTTGGCCGGGAAGCCGTTGGGAGAGGGGAATGAGACTTCTTCCCCCTCCTCAGAAGAGGTCGAAGGGGGTTTCAAAACGCAAAAACGGGGCCTTCAGGAGGGGAACACCTCGGAGAGGCTTTGTCAGTCACCGTGGCCTGCATGGAGTCCCTTTATTATTTTTTTCTGACGGCCATGAGTAAGAAAAAATAAAACATTTCTTACATATCTATATAAGTAAGAAAAATCGGCTATTTGCAAAATTTGGTTGGAATCAACCCTAGATTGCACAGAACAGAGCGGTTAGGGCTATTGACGCGAACAGAATTATGCAATATTCTATTTACTACAAATGTAGCAAAGGAGAAAAAATGAGTATGCCTGTAAGAATTGAAGATGATCTGTATCAGCAAGCGAAGGCCGCATCGCAGGGAGAATGTCGCACAATTGCCGGACAACTTGAGTTTTGGGCCAAGGTTGGGAAGGCTGCATTGGATAATCCAGATCTTCCAATTGAGTTCGTAAGCGAACTATTGGTGGCGAAGAAAGAAGATCGCAGCAGCCTTTCCTCTTTCAAGCCGGGCCAATTCCGTGACTAAAGAAGTGAAAGTTCTGCAAACGAATGTTTTTGCCCGTGCATATAAGAAACTTCACTCAAACCAAAAGGATGCTGTTGATAAGGCAGTTGCATTAATCATTCAGAATCCAAATCTCGGAGAGGAAAAGAAGGGTGACCTCTCTGGCGTATTCATATACAAGTTTGATTGCGTGAACCAACTCTATCTTCTGGCTTACGAGTTTGACCCTTCAACGCGAGTTCTGCTTCTTGTGGGCACTCACGAAAACTTCTATCGAGCACTTAAAAGCTGATGGAATTACCCGGTTGATTCCAACCAGATTTTGCAAATAGCCGAAAAATCCTTCCTTCAAAGGGCGTCAAATCCGCAGACGCGCTCATGGCGCCAAAGGGAAATGCGCAGAGAGGATGTCTGTAAGGACCAAAAGCCGTCTCCCTACGCTCCTCCCTGAGCCCACGGTCTTGCCCAAAAAAGGTGATCGTCCACCGGAGGGAGGGAGATTCCCGGAGGGTCGGGCCCCGAGATGTCAGCGGGTGGAGAAGTTGAAGTCGGTGACGGCCCCCCCGGAGGGTCCGCAGCCGGCAAAATAATAGTAGTTGCAGGAGCGGTTGAAGGGATTGGCGTTTCCGGTGAAGAATCCCGGCAGGTACGACTGGGCCGGAACCCCCACCTGGCCGAAGGGAACCAGGGGCGGCTGGATGAACTGGTTGATGATGGAGGTCGGGCCCTGGGCGAAGGGCACGAAATAGGGAATGCCCGCTCCAACCTGGATCTGTGGGGCGTTCCCCGCCAGCGGGACAAGCTGGAGGGCAGGGGCGGAGGGGGCGAAGGCCCCGCCTCCCTGGCCCAGAGGGGTCGGCGGGATCAGGAGGACCGGGGGAGGGCCGACCGTGAGCCCCGTCGGGGGCGGGGGAGCGAAGGTCCCCGAGCTCTGGCCGAAAGCGCCAGGAAGGTTCGGAGTGCCGGGAAGGGAGACCGGGCTCACAGGGGAGCTCCCGATGGGGGGAACCAGCACAGCCACGGGAGTAAATCTCGGGTGGAGCGGCTGGTCCCGGGGCGGAGGGGCCGGGGAAAACCGGGGACTTTCCGGGGAGGCCCCGTCCGGGAATCCGGGACCGGGTCCTCCCGGAAGGTCGAGGCGGCCCGCCCCCTGGCCCGCCAGGATCAGGCACCAGACGATCAAAAGGACGGCATCGAGGCCTCCCCCCCCGCGTTTCACGGAACCTCCGCCGCATTGAAGGGATCGGCCCAGTGGAGCGTTTCCTGGGGTGGATCGTTGAGCCGCATGTAGGTCCAGTCGACGGTGTAGGAGCGGTGGTGCTCCATGGCCTCCCGGATATGGGCCCCCCTCAGACGGGCCCGGGTCGTCTGGGGCGGCTTCTCCATGGCGGAGAGGATTTCGGAATCCCCGGCGATCCGGTCCACGCACCCGGACTTCCTGAGGAGATTGTAGAGCCCCTTCTCCTCATGGACATCATGATACTGGTAGTCCAGCATGGCCAAGGCCGGATCCTCCCAATTTCCCCGTTTCCTGTCGCGGTAGCGGGTCAAAAGGCGCCACTTGATCACCCAGTCGATCTCCCGTCCCAGGACAGGTTCGTTCCATTTAGACAGGTCAAAGAGAATTTTCTCCCACAGATCAAGCATATCACGCACGGCCGGCGTCGTCCCCTCCTTGTGGAAAAAATCCCGGCAGGCCTCGAGGTAGGACTCCTGGATCTCGAGCGCCGTCAGCTCAAGGCCGGATTCGAGGCGGACCCGGACCGAGAGGGTGGGATCCTCCGAGATCTCGCGGATGGCCCGGATGGGATCCTCAAGGGACATCCGGTCGTGAAGCCCGCCCCCCTCGATCACCTCCAGGACCAGGGCCGTTGTTCCGACCTTCAGAAGATCGCTGATCTCGCTCATGTTCGAATCGCCCACGATGATGTGCAGCCGGCGGTATTTCTGCGGATCGGAATGGGGCTCGTCTCTCGTGTTGATGATGGGACGGCTCGAGGTGGTCGAACAGGAAATCTTCTCCCGGATATGCAGGGACCGGGGGCTGATGACGAAGCGGACGCTCTCGTCCGCCTTCCGGACAAGGCCCCCGGCCCCGGTGAGGATCTGGCGGGAGACGAAAAAGGGAATCAGGGTCCGGGAGAGACGCCAGAAGGTGACGTTGCGGTCGATCAGGTAGTTTTCGTGGCACCCGTAGGAATTCCCGGCCGAATCGGTATTGTTCTTGAGCACGTAGAGATGGCCGTCGATCCCCTCGACCTCGAGCTGGTGGGAGACCGTCTCCACCGCCCGCGAGAGGATCCTCTCCCCGGCCTTGTCATGGATCACCACATCACGGACCTGGTCGCATTCCGGGGTCGAGTACTCGGGGTGGCTCCCGGTGTCCTGGTAGATCCGTCCCCCGTTCGGGAGGAAGGCGTCCCGGGACCAGGAGTTCTGCATGATTCCCTGAAACAGGTATTCCAGGGCCCGCTCCGGGGGAAAAATGCGGTCTCCCGTATTGGTGAACAGGAATCCGTATTCGCTTTCGAGTCCCATGATCCGGCGGTGCATCGGGGCCTCCGATCAGACGGGGGTGTCGAGGATCCCGGAAAGGTCCTGCCGCGAAAACCGGCGGAAGGTCCGGCCGACCGCCTTGCGGTCAAGGAGCCCCACCTCCATCTGGTCGACCGGAAGGGGCGCCTCCGAGATTTCCTGAAAGGCCCCCCGGACGATCCGGAGGCCTTCGGGCAGAGGAAGGGGGGCCTTGATTCTCTCCCGGAGAAGGGCCCCCAGCTGCTCCGCCCTGCCTCCGACGGCCGTCAGGAGGGGTTCGTCGAAGATCGACCCGTCGTAGGAAATCCGGTAGATCTCGTCGGGACGGCCGTCCGTTCCCAGGTCGGCCAGGACGATCTCCACCTCGAGGGGCTTCATCTCCTGGCTGAAGGCCGACCCCAGAAGCTGGGAGTAGGCATTGGCCAGCGAGCGGCCGGTCACGTCCTCCCGGCTGTACATGAAACCCTTGAGGTCGGCATGCCGGATCCCTGCCTTCCTGAGGTTCTCGAACTCGCTGTATTTTCCCACGCCGGCGAAGGCCACCCGGTCGTAGACCTCGGAGATCTTGTAGAGACTGGCCGACGGGTTGTCGGCCGCCAGGAGGATGCCTTCCTGGACCACGAGGACGACCACGGAACGTCCGCGGGAGATGCCCTTCTTGGCATACTCCGCCTTGTCCTGCATGAGCTGTTCGGGAGAGACATAAAAAGGAAGGGCCGCCATCTGCCGCTATTCCTTTCTCTTTAAGGAGTCGACGAGGTCCCGGTAGTATCGGGCCACCTCGGCCGGGGGAAGCTCGCTTGTTCCCTCCCGGTCCATGGTGAAGACCGAGGGGTAGATCTCCCGGACAAAGTCCGGACCTCCCGTTCCCAGGTCCTCGTCGGCGGCCTCGTAGAGGGCGCGAAGGGCGGCCTCGATCGCCTGGGCCCGGGTCATCCCTTCCTTCCAGAGCATCTTGAGGGCATTTCTGGCAAAGAGTCCCCCCGAGCCGTTCGCATGGTAGGCATCCTCCTCGTAGCGCCCGCCGGCGGGATCGTACTTGTAGATCCGCCCGGCGCCGCGTCCGGCGTCATATCCGGCGAAAAGGGGAACCACCACCAGACCCTGCATGGCCATGGGAAGGGCCTCCCGGACCATCTGGGCCAGCTTGTTGGCCTTGCCGTCGGTGGTCAGCATCACCCCCTCGAGCTTTTCGTAATGCTCGATTTCCACCCGGAAGAGGCGGGCCATGTCGATGGCCGGGCCCGCGGCCCCGGCGATCGCCACGCAGGAATAGCGGTCCACCGGGATGACCTTGGAGATGGCCCGGGAGGAGACCTGGTAGCCTTCCGAGGCCTGGCGGTCTCCGGCCATGACCACCCCTCCCTTGTAGCGCACGGCCAGGACCGTGGTCGCATGGGGGACGGGACCGGCCGGCCCCGAGACGGAGCCTGAGAAAGAGGCCGGCTCCCAGTATCCCAGGGATTTGAGGCAGTCGAGAAAGGACGGGGAATCGAAGGGAGAGGCAGGGGACGCAGGATCGGTTCGTTTCACCCTCTACTCCCCGCCTTTCTGGATGAAGGACTTGACGAAGGAGGCCGCGTTCTTTTCCAGGACCTCGTCGATCTTGTCGAGAATGTCGTCGGCTTCCTCAGCGACCTTCTTGGCCCTTTCCTGGGCCCCGGCCGGCACTTCCGGCTCGGAGGGCGTCTCTTCGGTTTCGTCCCTCTTCCGTGACTCTTTTTCCTTCTGGCTCATGACATATCCTCGCTCGTTCCGGTCGGGCCGCCCTTTGAGAGGAGCCCTTCCAGCAGTTGTTTCGCGCTCTGGGCGCGATCGACGATCGCCCCCACGGTCTTCTGGGTCCCCCGGAAGGGATCCGAGAGCGGGATCCGCTTCAGGGAGGGGGTTCCGTCATCCACCACCACCGAACTCCAGGAGGCGGCCACAACCTCCGCCGGAAAGCGCCGAAGGAGCGTCCCCCGGAAGAAGGCCCGGGTATCGGAGGGCGGATGGACGAGGGCCTCCTCGATCTCCATCGGATCCAGGAGCCGCTCCACCTCCCCCTTGGCCTCCAGGAGCCGGAAAAGTCCGGTGGAGGAGCGGATATCGTGATACTGGAGGTCGAGCATCCGGAGCCGCGAGTCGTTCTCCGCAAGGCGGCGCGACTCCCGGTATCGCTCGATCATGCGCCGCTTGATGGCCCAGTCGAGCTCCCGGTCGAGGCCGGAAGGATCCCTCCGGTAGTTTCCGAGACGCCGGAGTACGAAGGACCACCGCTCCAGAAGATCCATGACCTCCGGATCCATTCCCTCCCGGGAAAACCAGAGCCGGACATTCTCGAGATAGCGTTCCGCGATCCCCAGCACCGTCATCGTCTTTCCGTTCGCCAGGGCGAGAGGCCGGGAAAAGGAGAGATCGGCCGAAACCTGGTGAAAGGCGGCCACGGGATCGGCCAGCAGGGGAAAGTCGAGAGGAACCCCCATCCGGTGGCTCTCCTCGAGGACCCGGAGGACCAAAAGCGTCGAGCCGATCTTGAGCGCCGTTGCGATCTCGGAGCAGTTCGAATCCCCCGTGATCACGTGAAGCCTTCGATAGGCCTCCTTCCGGGAATGGGGCTCGTCCCGGGTATTGACGATTCCTCTCCGGGAGGTGGTCGAGAGCCCGACCGGGATCTCGAAGAACTCGGCCCGCTGCGAGAGCTGGTAGGAGACCCCCTCCTGTCCCCGGTCGGAGCCGACCTTCCCGGAGCCGCAAAAGACGGTCCGGCTCACCAGGTGGGCGGTCAGCCCGGCGATGATCCGGTCGAAGGGGAGCTCCCGGGAGAGGAGGTAGTTCTCATGGTAGCCCCAGGAGTTTCCCCATCCGTCCGAATTGTTCCGAAAGACCCGGAGCGTCCTCCGGCCCGGATCCTCCGCCTCCCAGGCCAGGAGACAGGCCTCCACCAGGCGGTCTCCCGCCCGCTCGAAGCGGACCACGTCCCGAAGGCTCGTGCACTCGGGGGCGGAATATTCCGGATGGGCGCCGTCCACATACAGGCGTCCCCCATTGTAAAGGGCCCGGTTGGTCCACCGGTTTTCCCGGCGGTCCGGCCGCTCCCGGTCGCCTTCGACATGGTAGCCCCGGGCATCGAGAAAGGGATCCTCCTCCTCGTAGTCCCAGAGGGCCCCGGAGGCATAGAGCCCGGGAAGGCGGTTGATGAGTTCGTGGGAGATCTCTCCCTGGGCATCCCCGATCGTTCCCGATCCGAAGGAGATCCCGTATTCGACCTCCGTGCCGACGATCCGGCCGAAGGAGGGCATTCCCTTTCCTCCCCCGCCGGACAAAGAGAGGTCCGTCTCCGGGTTCAAGGTCACAGGTAGTGCCCCACGGGAATCGTTTCCACCGGCCGCTCCCGGGCCTCCCGGGAGGAGAGGGTCTTGACGCTCGCGATCCGCTCGTTCTTGCGTCCGGCAATACGGGCCCAGTCGTCCGGGTTGGTGGTGTTGGGGAGATCCTCGTTTTCCTGGAACTCCCGGCGAATGGCCTGGGAAAGATCCTCGAAGGTGAGGCCGGCCGGAGCAATCCCCGAAATCTGGCGCTTGATGGCCGTTTGCTTGGCCCGGGCCACGATTCCCGCGATCATGGCGCCGCTCGAGAAATCCTTGAAATAAAGGACCTCCTTCTCCCCGCTCGCATAGGAGACCTCGAGGAAGCGATTCTCCTCGCTCTTACGGTACATCACCTCCACCGTGCGGTCGATCAGGGGCTCGATCGCCTCCGAAGGAGCGCCATACCCCTTTGTCAGGGTCTCGGCCAGGGGAACCTTTCCGGTCAGGTACCGGCGGAAGATGGCCCGGGCCTTGTTTTCGTCGGGCCGGTCGATCCGGATCTTCACGTCGAGACGGCCCGGACGCAGGATGGCGGGGTCGATAAGATCCTGGCGGTTCGAGGCCCCGATCACGATCACGTTCCGCAAACTCTCGACTCCGTCGATCTCGGCCAGAAACTGCGGGACGATGGTGCTCTCCATGTCGGAGGAGACGCCGGTTCCCCGGGTCCGGAAGAGCGAGTCCATCTCGTCGAAGAAGACGATCACCGGATGGCCTTCCTGGGCCTTTTCCCGGGCCCGGGCGAAGACCTCCCGGATCTGGCGCTCCGATTCTCCGACATACTTGTTCAGAAGCTCCGGACCCTTCACATGCAGGAAGTAGGACCGGGCCTCTCCTCCCCGCTCCGCCATCCGGCGCCCCACCGAATTGGCGACCGCTTTGGCGATCAGGGTCTTCCCGCACCCCGGAGGCCCATAGAGAAGAACCCCCTTGGGAGGGTCGAGCTGATAGAGTGTGAAGAGCTCGGGATGGAGGAAGGGAAGCTCCACCGCATCCCGGACCATTTCGAGCTCAAGGTCGAGACCGCCGATATCCTCGAAGGTCACGTCGGGGATCTCCTCGATCACCACCTGTCCGACCTCGCTCTTCGGCATCTTCTCGAGGGCAAAGCCGGAACGGACGTCCACCATCAGGGGATCGCCCACCGAGAGGGGGCTTTCCGAAAGAAAAGGCGAGAGCAGGACGACCCGGTCGATGCCGGACTCTCCGGAGACCAGGATCCGGTCGTCCACAAGACGCTCCTTCACGGTCATGATCTCCCCCTGCCGCTCTCCGGGGGCCTTCCCGACCACATTGAAGGCCTCGTTCAAAAGAACGGCGTCCCCGGCGGCGATGGAGGCCGGATCGATCGCCCGATCGATGTTGACGCGCATCTTGCGGCCCGCCACGATGATGTCGACGGAGGGCTCGACGGCGGCTCCCCGGACGGAGAGTTCCCCCGGAGGCGGGAGGTTGGTTCCGAGGACGACGGCATAGCTGTTGGGGGGGGTGGTCAGGCGGATCAGTTCGTCGCGGAGAGCCTGGATTTCCTTGCGGGCCTTCTTGAGGGTCTCCTCGAGCTTCCGGTTCATCTCGGCGGAGGAATCGAGCATCTCCCGGGTCTCGACATGGGAGCGCTCGATCTGTTCAAGGAAGGCGATTCGCCTGCGGAGGCGGAAGATCTCGGACTCGCCCGGATCATCCATCTCGGGGCGCGCTGACGCGGAACGGGGAGGAGTGACATCCACCCATGGCTCTTCGTTGCCGGCAGAGTCTTTCATCGCTTCTCCTTTCTGCGAGGGTTCCACAGGAGTCCGGCACCCGGAGGGATCGTCGGAACGGCTCCCCGGACTGTGCGTTCAGATGTGGGTTCGCAGGGGGTGAACGGTATGACTGTCGTTCCCCCCGAGGTCAAAGTATAGCACCCGTCAAAAATCCGGGTCAAACGGACCCCCCTTCCGGGAATTTCCGGAAAAGGCTGTCCTTGAGGGTCTTCCCGGAGGGTTGCGGAAGGAACCACGGGTTTTTAGGGGATTCCGGGAGATCGGACTTGGCAATCTTTCTATTAAGGGGAAAGAGGCTATCGGGTCTTTCAATTCCGGGGGTGAGGCGTCCCCTCCGGACTTCCGGGCGCATCAGGGGGATCAACGCCTCTGGATCTGATCAAGAAAGAGGAGATCTGACCTGAAATCCATCATGAAATTCAGATACCCGAAATTTCTCCCGACCTTCTTGTCACTTTTTCTTTTCGATCGCCGCAAGGACGGCCGCAACATGGCCCGCCACCTTCACTCCCCGGAAGATCCGGAGGATCCGGCCGTCCGGGCCGATCACGAAGGTGCTCCGGTCGATGCCCAGACGCTTGATCCCGTACATGGTCTTTTCCTTGATCACGCCGTAGGCCTCGCAGATTTTTCCGTCGGAATCGGAGAGAAGCGGAAAGGTGAGCCCGTACTTCTTGCGGAATTTCTCGTGGCTCGCGGGGGAATCCTTCGAGACCCCCAGAACCACGATCCCCCGGTCGGTCAGGATCCGCTCCGAATCCCGGAAGTCGCAGGCTTCGGTGGTGCATCCCGGGGTGTCGTCCTTGGGATAGAAATAGAGCACGACCGTTTTTCCGGCAAAATCGGAAAGCGCCACCCGGGAGGAGGCCCCTCCCACCGCCTCCGCCGAAAAATCCGGCGCCTTGTCCCCTTCCGCCAACTCACTTCCCGTCGTCAATGGAACCTCCTTGTCCTATGGTTTTGGCACTTCACCGTCACCTCCGGGGGCCCGGGATCAGCGTCCCGAGCCGGATTCGGCATTCAGGATGACCGGAAGGCCGTTTTTGCCGCTTCCGATGATGATGATCTTCGTGTTGGGGCTCTTGGCGATTTTTTCCGTCGCCTCGATGCCCTTCCAGGTCAGATAGCTCTGGGTCAGGTTCGACTGGACGATCTTCTGGAAGGCCGCGATGCCCTGGGCCTCGATCCGGCGCTTCTGGGCCGTCTTCTGGGCCACGTCAAGCACGTATTCCATCCGCTGGTAGTTCTGCTCCTCGGTGAGCTTGCGCTCGATCGCGACCCGGATGATGCGCGGCAGGCGAACATCCCGGATCAGGAATCCCTCCACGACGATGGGATAGTCCCGGAGCTTTTCCCGGATCCCCTCGAGGATGAGCCGTTCGATCGTCTCCCGCTGGCTCGAATAGATCTGGGAGGGGGTGAACCGGCCCACGATCTTCCGGGCCTCGCTCATGACGTAGGGGGCAATCAGGACATGATAGTAATCCGGCCCGACCTTTTCCTGCAAGGTGGGAAGCGCCTTTCCCTGGACCCGGTAGAGCACCGAGGAGTCCATGTCGATGGCCAGGCCGTTGACCGACAGGACATGGAGGGAGAGCCGGGCCTCCTGGGTCCGGAGATCATAGATGTAAAGCTCGTTCCAGGGCGCGATGACCTGGACGCCCTCCCGGTAGATCGTCTTCGTGTCGGTTCCTCCGCTGATGGTCCAGAGGACAGCGGCCTGTCCGGGATTGATCGATTCGACGCATCCGGACAAGAGCGAAAGGGCGAGGACAGCAAGGGAAGCTGCCGCCGCGCGCCCCGTGGCCCTTGTCCGGGGGCCTTCCGAGGGGAGGGTTCGGCATTCGGAACCCGGGATCGTCTCCATGGGAGATCTCCTTTTAAAGAGGTTTCTCTGTTGTTCTAGGGGCCGACCTTGATGAGGTTCAGCACCTCCCCGGTCTTCGGGATCTTCCGGGAGAAAAGCCCCAGCTGCTGGGCCTCGGGAAGGGTCACCAGACGGGACTGGATGTCGATGGTCTGGCCCAGGTCGGTGTAGGTGCCGATGACCAGGACATCGGCCCCGACCTTCTGGCCCACTTCAAGAAGCCTCTTCGTGTCGAGAAGCCCCTGCTCGATCCCCATCTCGTGGAGGGCTTCGTAGACCTGGCCCGGATCGATGAGGAGGATGCCCGCATCCGCCGAGAGCCCTTCCCCGATTTTCTGGGAGAGGTAGCGCCCGAAGGTACGCGAGGACCCCGACGGGGTGGTGTAGCGGATCACCGCCACCCGGACCTTCTGGCCTCCCCGCAGACCCACATCGTGAAGCAGCCGTTCGATGTCGGAGACGATGGGCTTCAGGGGAATTCCCCGCTGGACGGGAAGACCGGGGGGCGGAGGAACGTAGGGGACGGCCGGAGAGGTCTGGCAGCCGGCCAGGGAGAGGGAGAGGACAAGGAGAACTCCGGCGACCAGCCCGTTTTTGACAGGAATCTTCATGGACGCGCCTCCTTCGTAATGACCATCCGGGATGTCGTCCGGGAGTGCATGAGATATCTTTCTTCTATTCTACACCATCCCGGGAAAAGTCACGTCAAGATTTTTCCGGCCGGGGCCTTCGGACGGGTGCCCGGAGAGGCGGGACCTCCCTCTTTCCGTATCGGGGAGAGGCTACCGGGGGAGCAGGTGGTCCTGAAGTCCCTGAAAATAGTACCAAAGGGAGAAGTTGGGAGTCGTGGCCAGATACTCGTTGTTTCCGAAGGCCGGGAACAGCACCCCGAAGGAGGCGGCGAGTCTGGGGGTGAGATTATACTCGATGGTGGGCTGGACACCGACGAGATTGAAGGTTGAGGGATGGGTGTTGACGGCAATGCCGTCGATGGAGAAGGGAAGCCCCGAGAGGCCGGCGATCTCCAGGATGAAGCCAAGGCCGCTTTTGTCGTCGACCACATCCTCGATTCCCAGCCGGTACTGGAACAGGTCCCCGAACTGGGAGAAGACCGGGGCGTCTCCTGCGGCCACCGAGAGACTTCCGGGAACGGAGAAGGTGTAGTAGACATCCCCGATCAGGCGGAGGGGCCTGAGGTTTTTCCGGAGCATCGCGACTCCGGTGAAGGCGGGGGTGCCGAAATGGGTGGAGGGGACGACGTTGATGGGAGGAAGCCCCCCCACGGGAACCGGAGTCCCGAGCCAGGAGGAGGTGGGAAGGGTCACGAGAAAGGCGGTGGTGAAGCTCGGACGGCCGGTGAAGGGATCCTGGATGATCCACCGGTGCTTGATGCCGAAGGTCAGATCGTTGAGCCCCGAGCCGTTTAGGGAGGTCCCGTTCTGGGTGGAGAAGGTCGTGACGACCGAAGGGAGAAAGACGAGCTCGGTGTTCACATCGAGGCCATAGAACATGGCAAAGAGGTCGAGGAGCTGGGTCTGGCTGAAACCCGGCGGAAGTCCCGTGATTCCGCCGGAATCGGAGTACTGGGCCTGGGTGAAGCGTCCGTACATGAAGAAGCGGACATTGAACTCTCCCTCGGGAAGGGTGTCGGCCTGGGGCATGAGGTCGGGTCCCGAGGTGAGCGGGTTCCAGGACTTCCGGTAGGCGGCGAGGGCATCGGGGCCGTCGAGGGAGAGGGGCGGAGGATTTTCCGAGACCGAAGTCCGCTTCGCGGCCGGAGCCGGGGCGGTCCCTAAGGGGGGGACTGTCCCGGGAGCGGCCGATGGGGGGGGCGGAGCCGGGGCGGCGGTCTTGGAAGGGGCCGAAACGGCCGGGGGACCGGATCCGCCCGGGGAGGGGACAACCGGAGGAATGGCGGCCGGCGGTTCCGGCGTGGACGAGGCAGTCGGGGAAACGGCCGGGGGGCCGGCGGGAGCCGGAGGCGGGGGAGAAGTCTGGGCCGGAAGGGGGGAGACAAAAAGGAGAAGCGACAGGACCCCCAGCCCTCCCCATCCGAGACTCCTCTCCAACACCCCTCCTTTGCCTTTCTGAACCCTGCCTGGGAGCCTTCCGGCCGGGAGTCCCCTCTGGAGGGTTCCTGTTCCGGACCTTCCTTCCATTTAAAGTCTCAATTCTCCCACAAGAGAAGGCCTCCCGTCATGATCCGGAACATACAAGATTCGAAGAGGAGGCTTTGGGATAGTCGGGGAGTCCAGGGATCCGGGCGCAAGAGCCGTGAGATCCCCTTCGACAGTCTCTCCAAGGTTTCAGGGATTTCAGGGCCCGCACGAGCTTCGAAAGGTCCGAGGGGAAGTTGTGGGCCTCCCGGGGATCCTTTACGGGAGGGTCACCCGGTGGTAGAGTTACCACATCAACTGTAATACCGGATTAATTTTCTTGCATCCATGAGGAGTCCCATGGATCAAGAGACGATAACAGGAATCATTGGCATCAAACATTCAAGGAGGAGACGATGGTTTACCACAGGAAATCCGGAATGTCCCTCACTCTCGGGAAACTTTCGACAGGACTTCTGACCGGGGCCCTGCTTCTTCTTCCGGTCACGCCCGCCCTGGCCAAGACCACGATCAAGATCCTCTCTCCCAAGAACGGCGAGGCCGTCTCCCAGAAGGTGGTGGTGAAATACGCCTACCACAAGGAGGGTCGGGCCAATCACGTCCATGTCTTCGTGGACGGCAACTTCCTCGAAGCGACCCATGACGATCCCGTGACCCTCAATCTTCCCAGCGGCCACCACACCATCATGCTCCGGGCCGCCTCCCGCCATCACGACCTCCTGAAGGCCCGGGCCTCGGTCGACGTCGACGTCAAGTAATCGCGCCCAAGTCCCTATCGCCGGAGGGGCCCCGTTCCTGGCCCCTCCCTCCTAGCTTATCCGAAGAACCGCCACCCCCTTGAGCCGGTCGTTCTTGAGATCGGTAAGGGCCCTCACCGCCTCCTCCAGAGGGTAGACCGAAACCTCAGGAACGATCCTGCGCTCCGAGGCCAGGGAAAGCCAGGCGCGCCCGTCCTGGCGCGTGTTGGCGGTCACCGACCGGAGACGCTTTTCGAAGAAGAGTTCCCGCTGGTAGTTGAGGGAGGGAATATCGGAGAGGTGGATCCCGGCTGTGAGCAGGATCCCCCCCCGGTCGAGGGCTCTCATGATCCCCGGGACGAGGTCCCCCGCCGGGGCGAAGAGGATGGCCCCGTCGAGGGGGTCCGGCGGGACCGAATTATCCTCCTGCCCCACCCAGTCGGCTCCCGCCTCGAGCGCCCACTCGCGGTGGCGACCTCCCCGGGTGACGACAGAGACCGACAGCCCGGAGGATTTGGCGAGCTTCAGGACCAGATGGGCCGAGGCGCCGAAGCCATAGAGCCCCAGCCGCTGTCCCGGGCGAAGCCCGGCCTGGGCGAAGGCCCGGTAGCCGATGATCCCGGCGCAGAGGAGCGGGGCCTGGAGCACGGGATCCTCCGAATTTGAGAGGGGATAGCAGAAGGCCTCGTCTCCCGTCACGAACCCGGCATAGCCTCCGGGCCGGTGATACCCCGTGAAGAGCGGGGAGAGGCAGAGGTTTTCGTCACCCCGCCGGCAATAGGGGCATACCCCGCACGCCCGGTAGAGCCAGGCGATCCCGACCCGGTCCCCCGGCCGGTAGAGTCCCCGGGTTCCGGGACCGTTTTGCACCACCTCCCCCACCACCTCGTGGCCCGGGATGCCCTCCCCCGGAAGGGCCGGAAGATCGCCTTCCACGACGTGGAGATCGGTCCGGCAGACGCCGCAGGCCAGGACCC
The DNA here is from genome assembly GCA_021827365.1 of Nitrospirota bacterium. GTDB lineage: Bacteria > Nitrospirota > Leptospirillia > Leptospirillales > Leptospirillaceae > UBA4572. Next base: position 222 of record JAKAWK010000030.1, on the reverse strand, counting down.
GCACAAGGATCTCCCCCTTCCCCGGCTCCGGAACGGGACGGTCGACAAAGTCGAGCGTGTCGGACCCCAGGGGGCCGTGGCGCCGGATCACCTGGGCTTTCATGGGTCCTCCTTGATTTTTATGTCAGACGCCGCAGCCCCGGGCTCCGTCCTTCCGGGGCTCCTTCAGGATCTTCCGGATGATGCTCTCCGCAAGACACCAGCGGGTGAGCGAGGACTGCA
>JAKAWK010000029.1 GCA_021827365.1 Nitrospirota bacterium | reverse complement strand
GATGTCCTGGAGATCCTTGTACTTCTGGAGGATCTTCTGGACCGAGCGTGCCACGTTGTAGTGCTCATCCCCGATGATCATGGGATCGAGGATCCGTGATGTCGAATCAAGCGGATCGACCGCCGGATAGATTCCGAGCTCGGCGATCTGCCGGGAGAGGACGACGGTCGCGTCAAGATGGGTAAAGGTGGTCGCAGGCGCCGGATCGGTCAGGTCATCGGCCGGAACATAGACCGCCTGGACCGAGGTGATCGATCCCTTCTTCGTGGAGGTGATCCGTTCCTGGAGCTGGCCCATCTCGACAGCCAGGGTCGGCTGGTATCCCACCGCGGAGGGCATGCGGCCAAGAAGGGCCGAGACCTCGGCGCCGGCCAGCGTGAAGCGGAAGATGTTGTCGACAAAGAAGAGGACATCCCTGTTTTCTTCGTCCCGAAAGAATTCGGCCTGGGCAAGCCCTGTCAGGGCCACCCGGAGACGGACTCCCGGCGGTTCGTTCATCTGGCCATAGACCAGGCTGGTCTTGTCGATGACCTTGGACTCATTCATCTCGTTCCAGAGGTCGTTCCCTTCCCGGGTCCTCTCGCCCACACCCGCGAAGACCGAGAATCCGCCATGCTCCATGGCGATGTTCCGGATCAGCTCCATGATGATGACCGTCTTTCCCACTCCGGCTCCGCCAAAAAGTCCTGTCTTTCCTCCCTTGGCGAAGGGGGCGATCAAATCGATCACCTTGATGCCGGTTTCGAATACCTCGGTGGAAGTCGCCAGCTCGTCAAATGAGGGGGGATCGACATGAATCGGACGCATATGCTCGTTGGAAATCGGTCCCCCGTCGTCGATGGGGGCCCCCAGAACATCCATCATGCGACCCAGGACCTTCTGTCCCACAGGAACCATGATAGGCTTTCCGGTGCTGGTCACCTTTGCCCCCCGGACCAGGCCATCGGTGGTTCCCATGGCGATCGTCCGTACCGTGTTCTCTCCCAGCTGCTGCTGGGTTTCGAGGATCAGTCCCGGTCCCTCGACCACCAGAGCCACATAGGTTCCGGGAAGCTCCCCTTCTTCAAACCGGACATCGACAACCGGTCCGATCACCTGAACAATCTCACCCGTCTGCATTCGCAAATACTCCTCTTTTTCCTGGTCTGACATCCTCTTTCAGCCGAAAGCCTGAGGCCCACGGCACACACATTTTACTGGTCGAACTGGCCTGACGGGTCTCCCCGGCCCCTATCCCTGGCTCACTGCCTCGGCTCCCGAAGCGATTTCCGAGATTTCCCGGGTGATCCCCGCTTGCCGGAGTTTGTTGTAGATCAGGGTCATCTGGTAAATCACCTCCTTCGCGTTGGAGGTGGCATTTCTCATCGCCATCATCCGGGCACTGTATTCACTCGCAAAATTTTCCATGACCCGCTGGAAGATCACGGATTCAAAGTAGCGGGGAATCAGGACATCCAGGATCTCCGTCGTATCCGGTTCATAGAGATATTCTCCAAGAAAGGGGGAGGCTCCCTTGGCCCGGCCCTCCACGACCTCCGGACCGATCGGAAGGAGCTTTTCATTCTTGGGCTTCTGGGAGAGGGTCGAGACAAACTCGGTATAGAAGACCCAGACTTCGTCCCAGCGTCCCTCCTGAAACTCCTCGATCGCGACCTGGGTCGCCGGAAGAATCTCTTCGATCTGCCCCCGGTCCTTGACTCCTGAAATGAAGCCGACCCCCTTGAGTCCGCTCCGACGGACATAATCCTGCCCCTTCTTGCCGATGATCACGAACTCGAAGCGGACGCCGGGCCGGTCGGCCATGAACCGGTTGACCTGGCGAAAGAGATTGGCGTTGATCGGACCGCAGAGACCCCGGTCGGTCGAGACAAGGATGATCCCGATCGTCGTGACGGGCTTGATCTTGAAAAAGATGTTCGGACGGTGGGATTCGATGGCCGAGAGCCGACCCATGAGTTCGAGGATTTTCTCGGCGTAGGGCCGGGTATCCCGGACGCGCATCTGGGCTTTGCGCATCTTGGCCGAAGCCACCATCTCCATGGCCTTGGTGATCTGTCTGGTATTCTTGACCGACTTGATTCGGCCCCGGATCGAGCGAAGTGAAGGCATCGATTTATCCGTTGAAAGAGGCGGTGAATTCGGTCAAACCCGCCTTCAGGGTGGCAATCGTGGCCTCCGACAGGGCTTTCTCCTCCCGGATCGTTCCGAGAAGATCGGCTCTGCGGCTGTCAAGATAGAGGAAGAATTCCTTTTCGAAGGTCGCGATGCGGTCCGGCTTGATCCCGTCGAGGAAGCCGTTCGTCACCGCAAAGATGATCGCGATCTGCTTTTCGACGGGCAGGGGTGAATAATGCCCCTGCTTCAGGATCTCGGTCAGCCTGAGGCCCCTCTCGATCTGGTCGCGGGTGGTCTTGTCGAGATCCGAGGCAAACTGGGCAAAGGCCGCCAGTTCCCGGAACTGGGCCATTTCGAGACGCATCTTGCCCGCCACCTGCTTCATCGCCTTGATCTGGGCGGCCCCTCCGACACGGGAGACGGAGATGCCCGGATTGATGGCCGGCCGGATCCCTGAATAGAAGAGGTCGGTCTCGAGGTAGATCTGGCCGTCGGTGATGGAGATGACATTGGTCGGAACGAAGGCGGAAACGTCGCCAGCCTGGGTCTCGATGATGGGAAGGGCCGTCAGGGATCCCCCTCCGTTCTTTTCGTTGAGGCGCGCCGCCCGCTCGAGAAGTCGGGAATGGAGATAGAAGACGTCTCCGGGATAGGCCTCGCGCCCCGGAGGACGCCGAAGAAGGAGGGACATCTGGCGGTAGGCCCAGGCATGCTTTGTCAGATCATCGTAGACAATGAGGGCATCCATGCCGCGGTCCCGGAAATATTCGCCCATGGCGCAGCCGGCGTAAGGGGCGATGTACTGGAGTGCGGCAGGTTCCGCCGCGGAGGCGGACACGACGATCGTATAATCCAGGGCTCCGTGCTTTTCCAGGGTCCGGACCACATTCACGACGCTCGAGGCCTTCTGGCCTATGGCGACATAAATGCAGACCACGTTGTTCCCCTTCTGGTTGATGATGGTGTCGAGGGCGATCGTGGTCTTTCCGGTCTGCCGGTCTCCGATGATGAGCTCGCGCTGGCCGCGGCCGATGGGAATCATGGCATCGATCGACTTGATTCCCGTCTGGAGGGGAACAGAGACGGACTTTCGCGTGGAAACCCCCGGAGCGATTTTTTCGATAGGGGAGTGGAGCTCAGCCTTGACCGGGCCCTTCCCGTCGAGCGGCTCCCCCATGGGGTTGACCACACGACCGACCAGGCCGGGTCCGACGGGGACCTCCATGATCTTTCCCGTCGTGCGGACCTCGTCTCCGACAACGGCCTCCTCGCCGCCCTCGAGAATCACGGCTCCGATTTCGTTTTCCTCGAGGTTCAAAACCAGGGCCGAGCCGCCCTTGATGATTTCGAGCATCTCCCCGTACATGGCCTTTTCAAGCCCCGAGATCCGAAGAATTCCGTCTCCGGAGGTGAGGATTGTTCCTCGATCGGAGGTTTCGACACCACCTTTGAAGCTTCCCAGGTTTTTCATCAGGTTTTCGGTAATATCTGAACTTTTCAAGGCACCCTCATATCGATTGAATGTCGCCCGCCCGGCGGGTCTTTTTTCTGCGCCCGGAACACCCCCCTCGGGGGAGTCTCTCAGGCCGTTTTCAACAGCTGACGCTCGAGTTCCCGTATCCTGGCCGCAAGACTCGCATCCCAAACCCGGGAGCCGATCCGGATTTCAAGGCCGGCCAAAAGCTCGGGCCGGACCTTCCAGACGGGCTTGACGGAAAGAGGCTGGTCCGGAGATTTGGAAGCTGCCAGTTCCCGGCCCGGCCCCTCATTGACGAAACGAAGAAGGGCTTGCAAAATTTTCGCCTGGAGATCGGGGGGGAGCGGAGCGGGAGAATGAACCTCCACGACAACCCGGCCGGCCTGAAGGTCGAAGCGTGTCTCCAGGGCCTTTTCCAGATGGGGGATTCCCTCCCACAGATTCCCCTTGAGGAGGGGCTCAAGAAGGAGCTCCTCCTGACCTGGAAGCTCCTGGCCCAGGGATTGGGAAAGAAAATTCCGGAAAAAACCTGTCTTGTCTTCGAGGGAATACCGTCCATCCAGGGCAAAACTCATCGCCGGACGAACTTTCCGGACTCGGGTCATGAGATCCAGGATGGCCATCCACCGGTCAAGCTTTCCTTCATCCGTTCCGATCGTGCCGGCGATCGCTTCGGCCCATTTCTCCAGGAACCGTTCGTCAAAGCGCCGCCCCATCAGCCGGCCTTCCTCTCGTCGAGCGCTTTCATCGCCTTGTTGATAAAGAGAACCTTCTGGGTGTCCGAGAGGCTTTCCTCAAGAAGGGTTTCGAGACTCCGAACGATGAGGGTCACCGTCTCCGTCCGGAGGTCCGCCTTCATCTTTTCCCGGTCGGCTGCGATCTGGGCCGTGGCCTTGTCGAGTTCCGCCTTGACGGAAAGGGCCAGTTCCTTTTCCCGTTCCTCCCGGAGCGTCCGGGCCATTTCCTCGGCCTGGCGAATCATGGCGTCGGATTGGGCCCTGGCTTTTTCGAGAAGGGCACGCTGCTCGGCCAGAAGCCGTTCGGACTCCTCCCGGTTGGCCCGGGCGGTGTCGAGGTCGGAGGAGACTTTTTTCCGGCGCTCCTCAAGAATCCGTGTCATGGCGGGGTACAGGTATTTCGCGACGATCAAAAGCATCAGCGCAAAGGACACCACCGACCAGAAGACAAGAGAGGGAAAAAATTTCGTATCAAACTGAGGCATGGTCCAATCCTTTGATTCCCTGATGGTGATCCGTCCGACTGACGTGAATCAGGCGGGCCGTCCGGAAACTCCGGACTTTCGGATCCGGAAAGAGGTCTACTTTCTGAGACCCATGATGATAAAGGCGATCACGAGTGCATAGAGGGCCACGGCTTCGGAGAGGGCGAAGCCCAGCCACATGTACTTGGAGACGCGGCCTTCGATCTCGGGCTGGCGGGCGACGGCCTCGATCATTTTCCCGAAGATATACCCGATTCCGGCTCCCGATCCGGCCACACCGATCGCCGCGGCACCCATACCGATCAACGCTGCTGCATGCACATCCATGAAAAAGTTCCTCCTGATGATTGAAATAAACTGTCGTTAGTGGTTCAACTTCATCGCCTGCCCCAGGTAGACGGCGGAGAGGACGGCGAAGATATAAGCCTGGATAAAGGCCACCAGGACTTCGAGCAGGTAAAGGACGACCGAAATGGAAAAAGGGAGCCACTTGAGATAGATCGCAAGCGAGGTCGTCAGGCTCAGGAGCACGAAGAGGATCGTATGCCCGGCGGTCATGTTGGCGAAGAGACGAACCGCCAGGGAGAGCGGACGCGCAAGCTGAGAGATGATCTCGATCGGGACGACAAGAGGCATCATCCACCCGGGAACTCCCTCCGGGACCAGGATCGAAAGGAACTTCAAGCCGTGCTTCGCAAACCCGATCACAAGGCTGATGAGATAGACCGTGAGGGCCAGGAGGCCGGTGACGACGATCTGGGAAGTGATCGTGTAGACCCCCGGAATCAGGCCCAGAAAATTGCTGAGAAAGACGAAGAGAAAGAGGACGAATATCGGAAGAAGGAACTTTTTCCGGTTTTCCGCGCCCACATTTTCGTCAACGACAGTCGTCAGCGTTTCAAAGAGCATCTCGAGAGTCGTCTGGAAACGTCCCGGAACGAGGGCCGACACCCGGACGAAATACAGGCTCGCCAGGGCCGTGATCCCTACCATCAACCACAGGGAGATCACCGCCTGGGTCACGGAAATGTCGAATCCCAGGAGATGAAGCCGGATGATCGGATGAAGGAAGAACTCTTCCAGAGGATTGCCTTGCAACCATGCCTCCAAATGTTTCAAAAATTCGGCGGAAGAACCGAAACCTCAGCTCTTGTCGCTGTCGTCGTCGATCAGCCGGCTCATCTCACGGTAGACCAGCCAGAAACCGGTCACACCGCCGATCACCAGGCCCAGGAGCGACAGTGCCGGAAAAATCTTCATCTTCAGGATCGTATCGAGGTAGTACCCGACCGCGGCGAAGGAGAAGGTCACAGCCACCAGCTCGAAGCCGACCCTCGCAATGAACCAGCCACCCCGGTTTTGTTGCGCCATGAGAAAACCTTCAGGCTAGAACAGATATCCGGAACGTCGCGGACCCGTGATACATTTTTCTTTTTTAAAAAAGCATATCTTTTTTATTTTAGCCACCAAATGAAAAATATTCAAGCCATATTCCGGCCACATCCCGGTAAGGTCGACACGCCGGTCGCTCTTTCTTGGCTTCCGGGCGTGGACCGGTGTACCCTAAGAGCAATGAGTCTTCCCGGACGGAAGACCTCTGGAAACCCTGATCTGAGGGCTGTCGATGATTCCCCGCATTCTCTGGCTTGTCTACGGATACCTGCTGGTCTTCATGACGGGAGGGGCGCTCCTGATGACCCTGTTCGTCGCCCCCTCCCTTTTTGCGCACCTGGGGGTCGCGAAGGCGGGAGAGGCCGTGTCGGTCCTTTTTCCAGGATATTTTCACCTTCTCTTTACCGGGGCGATCATCGAGGTCTCCCTCCTCCTGCTCCTCTCCCGGATTTCCTCACGTCCCACCCGGGCCCTCCTTTGGGGATGGACGGGTGGTCTGGTCCTTTCGGGAGCCCTGGCCCTCTACCTGGGGCCTCACGCCCTGGAGCTCAAGCGCCTGCACGACCAGATGCCGGCCGATGTTGCGAGGGCTGACGCCTTCGCCATGGCCCACCGCATCACCTTTCTCATCAACCTCTCGCTTCTCCTGGGGCTTCTGGGAGCCACCCTCTCCCTTCTTTCGGGGACCGTCAGCCCGTCCCCGGAAAGAGCTCATCCGGGCCGGCCGCCAGGAAGTCCGGCCTGAAGGAGGGATTTCCCCCCGGGTCGCCAAATCCCCAAAGGACCCCGCAGGTTTTCACTCCGGCTCTGACTCCGGCCTCGATGTCCACTGCGCTGTCCCCGACCATGAGGACCCGGCCGGGGTCGACCCCGCGTCCTTCCACGACATGAAGGATCGGCATGGGGTGAGGCTTCCGTTCGGAACAGGTATCCCCTCCCACGATTTCTACAAAAAATCGGTCGGCTCCCAGCCGTTCGAGAAGGTAGCGGCACAGTCCCTCCCTTTTGTTCGAGACCACGGCCGAAGGAACGGAAAGCCGGGCGATCCCCTCCGCCATCCCGTCATAGAACCGGGTGTTGTCCGCTAGGTGAATGCGGTACCATTCCAGGAAGAGATCGATCGCCTTCTCTACCGTCTCCGGGGAAGCGCCCTTCGGAAGCGCCTCTGTCACGAGATGCCGCACTCCCTGACCCACCATCCGGGAAAACCGGTCGAAAGGGACAAGCGGATATCCCAGGGCCCTCATGGCCACGTTCGTCGCCTCCACCAGGTCCAGCCGCGAATCCACAAGCGTCCCGTCCAGGTCCCAGAGGACCAGGTCGTAGCCTGACAATTTCAATTTAGGGCTTTCAGTCATTCCTTTCTCCTCATTTTTTCACCTTTGGCCTCCGTTCCCCTCTCCGGGGACCTCCCGCAGGAGATCCCCCAGGCGGTTGAAGAGAACGACCAGGAGAACGATGAGCCCTCCCGAGGCCAGAAGCCAGGGCGCACTGTTCATCGTTTCAAGCGACTGGCTCTCCGCCAGGATGTTTCCCAGGCTCGGGTGCGGTTCGGACAGCCCAAGGCCCAGAAAGGAGAGACCGGCCTCCCCCACGATGAAGGCCGGGATCGAGAGCGTCACGCTGACCAGCAGATAGTAGCGCATGTTGGGCAGAAGGTGGCGGAAGATCACACGGGCGGGAGAAGCCCCTGCCGCCACAGCCGAAAGGATGAAATCACGCCCGGACAGGGAGAGGACGAGGCCCCGGACCACCCGTGACAGGGAAGCCCATCCGATGAGGCTCAGGGACCCCGTGATGATCAGGGTGATCGCCTCGGAGGAGAGTCCGTAGGGAACGATGGAACGGAGTCCCATCAGAAGGTAGAGGGCCGGGACCGCCATGACGATCTCGGAGAGGCGCATCAGAATCCGGTCCGTCCAGCCGCCGGCATACCCTGCCACCATCCCCACCACGGTTCCGATGGAAAAGGAGATCGCCACGCCCAGAAGGGAGAGGAGGAAGGAGAAGCGCATGCCGTAGAGAAGCCGGGAAAACAGGTCCCGCCCGAAGAGATCCGCTCCCATCAGGTAAAGGCGGCCCGGACTCCGGGCGCATACCAGGTGACGGGAGGAGCGGATGATCCCCCACATCGTGTAAGCCTCTCCCCGGCAGAAAAACCGCAGCGGGACGGTCCGGCCGGACTTCACATACCGTCGCCGCACCGGATCCTTGAGAGCCAGAACCGGAACGACGAGACCGCCCTTTTCCATTTCAGGCCAGACGGCGGGGGCATAGGGAAGGTCGAACCGGACCGCGTCGTAGCGGTAAGGCGCCAGAAATTCCGCGAAGAGGCTCGTGATTCCCAGGAGGATCAGCAGCACCCCCGAGAGGCCCACCCTTCGCAGAAAGGTTCCTGCCCCCTCCCTCATGTCCTCTCCCTGACCCGGGGATCGAGAAGATAGAGCATCATGTCGGCAAGGAGATTCCCCAGGAGCAGGAGGACCGCTCCCATCAGGACCCCTCCCATGACCAGGTAGAGGTCCCGGGTCATCACCGCATGGAGCATGAGACGCCCCATCCCGGGCCAGCCGAAGATCATCTCGGTAAAGGCCGCCCCGGAAAGGAGGCCGCCCAGTTCCATCCCGAAGAGGGTCACCAGGGGGTTGACCGCATTCCTGAAAAGATACCGCCAGAAGATGACGCGCTCGCGCAATCCAAGCCCCCTGGCGGCGGTCATGAAGGGCTGGGAGAGGACTTCCAGGACGGACGATCGCATGAGGCGGTAGAGCACTCCGAAGCTTCCCAGGGCCAGGGTCAGGGAGGGCAGCACCAGATGCCGGAGAAGGTCGAGAAGGCGCTCTCCGGAGCCTGCACCGGAGGAGAGGGCCGACCGGGCCCCTCCGATCGGAAACCATCCGGTCTTCTCGGCCAAAAGAAGTCCCAGAAGGGCCAGAAAGAAGGAGGGGACCGAAATCGAGAGATAGGAGAAAGAGAGCAGGGCCCGGTCGAAAAGGCCCCCTTCCCTTCGGGCCCCGAAGACCGCCAGGGGAAGGGCGGCGCCCCATGCGACAATGACGGCTGTCACCGTCAGGAGGAGGGTCATCGGAACCCTCTGGGCGATCAGGTCGGAGACGGGAACATGGTAGGAAAAGGAGTATCCCAGATTCCCGTGGAGAAGGGCACGCATCCAGTGAACAAACTGCGTGAAGAAGGGAAGACCCAGTCCGTACTGCTCCTTGAGGGAGGCGATCACACGCGGGGAAATCTGGGGATTTAGGGCCATCTGGGAGAGAAAGTCTCCCGGAGCGAAATCCATCATGACGAAGGAGAGAAAGATGATTCCCAAAAGGACCAGGAGCATGTGGGAGAGACGGAGGAGGACGGCCCTGATCACCGGATCACCAGACGGGCCTTCTGGGTCACAAGCGAGATGTGGGGAATCACCCCGCCCAGCGGGGTGGGATGAATTCCCCCCAGGGTCTTCCGGACCGCCGTGATGGCGTCGGGACTGACGAGGTCGACCATCGGAACCTCCCGGGTGGCAATCTCCTGCCACTGGGCATAGATTTCCTTGCGTCGGCCGACGTCGAAGGTTCCGGTCCCCTGGTCGAAGAGACGGTCGACCTGGGCCTCCCAGGGAGTCGAGGGGGTCTTCTCTCCGGGGTTCCAGAGATGGAGAAAGCCTGATGACCGCCAGACCGTGGCGTTTCCGTGGGGATCCAGGGTCCCGGTGAGTCCGAAAAGGAGCATCTCCCACTGATGGGAGGAGAGGACCATCGTCGAGAGCATGTTGAACTGGAGCGGGACAACCCTGACACGGATGCCCAGGGGAACCAGCATGGCCTGGATCATCTGGGCCATGGAGATCCGTTCCGGAGACTCGGTGTTGGTCATGAGAAGGATCGTGACCCGGTGGCCGGAGGCATCATAGAGCCGCCCCTTCTTCCGCACGAATCCGTCTTTTGCCAGAAGGGTCCGGGCCCGGTCGGGATCATGGTGGTAACGGAGGACCGCCGGATCGAAGAAGGTCTTGTTGGCCGGACTCACGGGTCCGGGAATCGGAGCCCCCAGCCCGTTGTAGATCACATTGATCAGGGCTTTGCGGTCGATGGCGTAGGCGATCGCCTGCCGGAAACGGCGACTGCGGAACCAGGCGACCTTGTAGGAAGGGATCGGCGCCTTCAGGTTTTCATTGAAGGTCAGGAAGGTTTCCGTCTGGGACGGCCCCCGGACAAGGAGACGGAAGGCCCGGGACGCTGCCGCATCAGAAAGGACCGGCACCTGGGAGGGACTCACTCCGATCAGGTCGCTTTTCCCCGCCAGAAATCGGAGAAGTTCGCTGTTCTGGTTGGGAATGATCCGGAGAATGACCCGGTCGAGATAGGGTAGATTGGCCGGAATTGGCCGCTTGAGGCCCGGGGGGGGCGTGTAGAGGGGATTTTTGACGAGAAGAAGGTACTGTCCGGGAACATATCGCTTGAGGCGGAAGGGCCCGGTTCCCACGATTCCGGACGGGGGGGTCCTGACCGACCAGGTGGTGTTGAAGCTTCCGGCGTCCACGGCCTTCGAGAGGAGATGCTCGGGGAGAATCTCCACCCCCAGCTCCTCCAGAAGAGGGGCAAAGGGTTTCGCCGTCTCGAAGATGACCGTCCGGTCGTCGATGGCCCGGACCGTGAAGGGCTTGCCGTCGACGGTCAGGATGTCCCGGACGGCGGCCGCCACGGCCGGATTGTAGTAGACACGGTTGAAGGTGAAGACCACATCACGGGCGGTCAGGGGGGTTCCGTCCGACCAGCAGACCCCCTTCTCCAGGGTAAAGGTGACCCTCATTCCGGAGGAATCAATCTTCCAGCCTTCCGCGAGATCAGGCTTTATCTGGCCGTCATAGGGGGAGACCCGCGTCAGGCCCCGGAAAAGATAGCCAAGAACCTGTGTGCTGGTCGTCTCCTGGGCCAGGGCCGGATTGAAGGTCTTGGGATCGGAAAGGATGTCGAAGGTCAGGCGGCCGTTGAGGGGAGACGGGCGGGGAACGAGGGAGAAGACCCGGTCGGTCCCCCCGGCCCCTCCCCGGGAACAAGAAGGGAGCAGCAGAAGGAACACGATGAGAATGAGCCGGAGTCCCAATGATGCGCCAAAACCCGTCAGGGTTTTTTGGCTGGAGCGGAGGCGACCGGAGTCTTGGCGGGAACTTCCGGAGCCGGAAGCGCCTTGATCGGGGCGTTCAGAAGCAGGGAGGATCCGACGGGGTTCTGCTTGAGAAGGGCGAGCGAAAGGGAAGTCACCATGAAGATGGTGGCCAGGACGACCGTGACCTTGCTCAAAAAGGGCGTGGCCCCCCGGGCCCCGAACATCGACTGGCTGGAGCCACCGATCATGACTCCGGTTTCGGCCCCCTTCCCCGACTGGAGTAGAACGGCGGCGATGATGAGAAGAGAGGTGAGGACATGGACGATGGTGATGAAAATGCTCATGAAACGGTTCCTTCCCGTAAACGATGAAATGTCATGGTAAACCCCTGGCGGCCATCCCTTTTGCCTCAGGGACGACCGAAGAGCCTGTCGAAGACCCGGAGCACGTTGCCCCCTTCGAGAAAGGCCGTTCCTACCAGGAAGCCGTGAAGCGTCCCTTTTTCGAAGAGCCCGGAGACGCTCTCGTCATTGACCGACCCCCCGTAGAGAAGGCCCGAGGCACAGTCCGGGCCGAAGGTCTCCCGGAGATGGGAGGAGACCTCCCGGATCTCCGGAAGACCGGCGGTCTGACCGGTCCCGATGGCCCACACCGGCTCATAGGCCCAGTAGACCGGGATCCGGATCCCTGCTTCCCGGCTCTTCCGGACCCGCTCCCAGACCGGGCCGACCTGCCGGCTCCAGACTGTTTGGCAGTTTCCGGATTCACGCTCCTGGCGCGTCTCGCCGAAACAGACCACCGGAAGAAGACCTGAGGACAGGGCGCGCGTCACTTTTTCAGCAACGGCGCCGTCGGTCTCCCCAAAATACTGGCGCCTCTCCGAATGTCCCAGGAGGACCCCCTCGACCCCCAGGTCCTTGAGCATGGCGGCGCTGACCTCCCCCGTGTAGGCTCCCTTTTCGAAGGCGCACATGTTCTGGGCCATGATCCCCAACGGGAGGTTCCGGCTTTTGCACTGGTCCCCCAGAAAATCGAGATAGGGATAGGACGGGCAGAGGACAAGACGGGCTCCCTTGTCTTGCCAGACCCTCCAGCGGTCCTCTCCGGCCAGGCAATCGAGAAAGGCGGAAATCTCGCCTTTGGTCATGTTCATCTTCCAGTTGGCGATCATCAGCATGAACGTTCCCTTATCTCAGGTGGCGTCGGGAATCACCGAAAGGCCCGGAAGCTCCTTGCCCTCGAGAAGTTCGAGGGCCGCGCCGCCCCCCGTCGAGATGAAGGTCATGTTGTCCGATTCTCCCGCCCGGTAGACGGCCAGGGCCGTATCTCCTCCGCCGACGATCGTCAGGGCGTAGCAGTTGGCCACAGAGTGGGCCATGGCAAAGGTTCCCCGCGAGAAGGCATCCTCCTCGAAGACTCCCATCGGCCCGTTCCAGAGGATGGTCTTGGCATTTTCCAGGACCTCCGAGAAGAGGCGGACGGAGGCCGGACCGATGTCGAGGGCCGTCCAGCCCGGCGGGATCTCCTGGTAGGGAACGATCTTTGTGGGGGCATTGCTCTCGCGGCTCTCCGCCACGACGCAGTCCATCGGAAGATAGAACTTGACGTTCCTCGTGCGGGACTTGTCGATCATCTCCCGGGCGACATCCACGAGGTTCTCCTCGACCAGGGACTTCCCGGTCTCAAGCCCCATGGCGCGATAGAAGGTGAAGGCCATGCCTCCTCCGATCACCATCTTGTCCACCTTCTCGTGGAGGTTGGCGATCACGCCCAGCTTGCTCGAGACCTTGCCGCCCCCCAGGACGGCCACGAAGGGACGGGTCGGATTGGTGATGGCCCCCTTCAGGTAGGAGACCTCCTTTTTCATCAGGAACCCGATCGAGAGCTCCTTGAGGTAACGCGTGATCCCCACGACAGAGGCATGGCTCCTGTGGGCGGTCCCGAAGGCGTCGTTCACATAGACGTCGGCCAGACGGGCCAGCTTCTTCGAGAATTCCTCGTCGTTCGACTCCTCCCCCTTGTCGAAGCGGAGGTTCTCCAGAAGGAAGACCTCTCCGGGAGCCATCTTTTCGATTTCCCGCTCCACCGCTGGCCCCACAAGCTCTCCCGTGTAGTGGACCTCCTTCGAAAGGAGCCGGGAGAGCCTCTTGGCCACAGGAGCCATGGAATACCTCGCATCCGGAGCGCCTTTGGGACGGCCCAGATGGGAGGCCAGGATCACCTTCGCTCCCTCGTCGATCAGATAGTTGATGGTCGGAAGGGCGGATCGGATGCGGCGGTCGTCGGTGATATGCATGTCCCCGTCCAGGGGAACATTGAAGTCGGCTCTCAGGAAAACGCGCTTGTTATGGACATCAAGCTGGTCGACGCACTGCTTCGATCGCTCCACCCTTCCTCCTTGGTCAGGTTGTTCGGGGCCTCCCGGATTTTTTCCGGCCTCAGGAAAAATGCATGCAGATGTAGGTGACAAGATCGCACACCCGGCAGGAGTAGCCCCATTCGTTGTCATACCAGGCCAGGGTCTTGACCATCCGGTCCCGGATCACCCTTGTCGAAAGGGCATCGACGATCGCGGAATGGGGATTGCCCCGGTAATCGATCGAGACCAGGGGAAGAGCCGAATAGGCGAGGATCCCCTTGAGCGGCCCGTTGGCCGCCTCCTCGAGGACGCGGTTGACATCGGAGACGGTGGTGGGAACCCTCACCTCGCAGGTCAGGTCGTTGAGCGAAACGTCGGGGGTCGGAACCCGGATCGAGGTTCCATCGAGACGGCCCTCCATCTCCGGGATGACAAGCCCGATCGCCCGGGCTGCTCCGGTTGTGGTGGGGATCATGGAGACCCCGGCCGCCCGGGCCCGCCGCAGGTCCTTGTGGGGGAGATCGAGGAGCCTCTGGTCGTTCGTGTAGGAGTGGACGGTGGTCATGAAGCCCCGTTCGATCCCGAAGGCCTCGTGAAGGACCTTGACCACGGGAGCCAGGCAGTTGGAGGTGCAGGAGGCGTTGGAGATGATGTTGTGCTTCGCGGGATCGTAGAGGGTTTCGTTCACACCCATGACCAGGGTGCAGTCCGCCCCATTGGCGGGGGCGGTGATCACCACCTTTTTTGCCCCGTGTTTCAGGTGTCCCGAGGCGCTCTCCCGATCCTCGAACCGGCCGGTCGACTCGATCACCAGATCAACGTGAAGGTCCTCCCAGGGAATCCTGGAGGGATGATTCTCCTTGAAGACCCTGATCGGGCGACCATCGACCACGATGGAATCCCCCTCCACCGCGACATGCTGTTTCATCGCCCCGTGGACCGAATCGTATTTCAGAAGATGGGCAAGATGGTCCGGTTCTGTCAGGTCGTTGACCGCCACGACCTCGATATTCCCCGAAATACAGGTCGGGCACCTTTCAAGCATGGCCCGGTAGGTCAGCCGTCCGATCCGCCCGAAGCCGTTGATCCCGATACGAACTCCCATCGCTCACCCTATCCCTTCATTGTTGTTGGCATTCTGACCGGCGAGAGGCCGCCGGAAATTCTTTCTTCTGCCCCCGATTATGCGTTTTTTTTCGATTTCATTCAAGGAGACGGCGCTTGCAGACGCCTTGCAGACGATCGATAATGGACAAAAATTCCAATCATTCCGCGAGGACAGGTGATGGTTGTTTCGAGGTCTGGATCGGGCGTTTTCTCCCCGCTGGCCCTGGCAGGGATCCTCTTGGGAACGTTCGTCGCCCTTTTCCCCTCCCGGGCCCGGGGGGCCGACACGGAGGCCGCCCTCATCGCCTGGGGCCACACCATCGCCATGCAGGGAAACGGCCTTCCCGGAAACACCGCCTGCGCCGAATGCCACCGCATCAACGGAGGCGGCATGCCCTCCGTGGGGATCCCCCGGATCGCGGGCCAGACCGAAACCTACATCTATCGCGAGATCCGTGGGGTCCAGGAGGGAACCCGGTACTCCCCCTACATGGACGGAATCGTCCAGAACCTCTCGCGCCACGACATCCGGGCCGTCGCCCTCTACTACTCGACCGTCCGCACCCCCAAGCTTCCTGATCCCGCCTCCTACGACCCGGCCCTCCGGGAGCTCGGCCGCCGGATTGCCCACCGGGGACTCTGGGACCGGAACATTCCGGCCTGCATCCTCTGCCATGGCCAGGACGGGCGGGGGATCCCCCCGAACTTTCCCTATATCGCCGGCCAGAGCACGACCTATCTCATGGGCCAGCTGATCTCCTTTGCCGTCGTCCGCCGCAAGGACGACCCCGAAGGCCTGATGCGGGGCATCGCCTCGAAGCTTACCCACCGTGAAATCAAGGCGGTCGCCCAGTACTTCGCCAGCCTTGATCCCCCCGTCTATGGAAAAATCTCTGAAAAAAACCGGCCGGACCGCCTCCGGCTCATTCCCGAAAAGGAGATCCCGACCCCATGACCGCCCGATCCCTGATCCTATTGATTCTTCTTGCCACAGGACTTCTTCTCGATCCCCGGCCCACCGGAGCCACCGGAAATCAAAACTTCCAGTTCTTCGCTCCTCCCGCGGAGGGCACCCTGCCCAACGGACCCCTGGGACGGCTCATCCGCCAGGGGGAGCTGATCTTCATCCACACCGGCCAGTACGCCCCCCGGTACGTCGGAAACGACCTCACATGCGAAAGCTGCCATCTCGACCGGGGGATCAAGCCCTATTCGGCCCCGCTCTGGGGGGCCTACGGAACCTATCCGCGCTACCGGAGCAAGAATCACCAGGTCAACACCCTCGAAGAGAGGATCCAGGGCTGCTTCCGCTTCTCACTAAACGGAACGCCTCCCCCGGTCGGGAGCAAGACGATGAAGGCCCTTATCGCTTACAGCTTCTGGGTCTCCCGGGGAGCCCCGGTCGGTCTCTACCTGAAGGGACAGGGGATCGTCCGGATGTCGAAGCCGGCCCGTCCTCCCGATCCCCTTCGGGGAAAGGCCATCTTCGAGGCCCGGTGCTCCCTCTGCCACGGTCTGGACGGTCAGGGCACCCAGTCGGACAACGACCAGGTGGCCTTTCCCCCGGTCTGGGGGCCTCACTCCTACACCAAGGGGGCGGGTTTTTACAAGGTGTCCAAACTCGCGGGGTTCGTAAAAATGAACATGCCCCTCTCCAAGGGGGAAACACTCTCCGACCAGCAGGCCTGGGATGTGGCCGCCTATGTCGACAGCCAGCCTCGGCCCGAAGATCCCAGAAAGGCCAAGGGAGGCAAGTCCTGACCTAGAGGCCTGCGGCCTTCCGGGCTTTCAGGTCCTCATCGAAATTGTCGAAGGGCTTCAGGTAGTTTTCAAGGAAAAGCCTCTCCTTGGTCGACATCCGGTCCCGGACCCCCAGATACCATCGGCCCACAAAATAGACGTATTTGTCCTTTTCCCCAAGCTGGGAGGGAAGAGAGACCGAAGGCTTTCCGGGGCCCGCCCCGGGCTTGGTCCCGGGGGCGGGCCCGGGTCCTAGGACAACGGCCAGAAGGAGGAGAAGGACCGCCACCACAGCCGCCCCTCCCCCGATCAATCCCCATTCCTTCCGGGAAGGCTTGAGCGATTGGGCCAGGGCCTCATAGGCCCTCCGGTTCCGGTCGTCGATCTCCCCCAATTCCTCCCGGATCGTTTCCATCAGCCGGTCGCTTTTTTCGGAGAGCCTTCCGATCTCGGCCCGGACAGGACCCAGGACAACCTCTGAGGCGGCAAGGTCCTCGGAAAGGGAGCGCAGGAGACATTCCTCCCGGCTGAGACCAAGGGATCGGGCCTTTTCGGAAAGGGCAAGGCTTAAGGATTCGGGGAGCTGGACTGTGACGGACACAGATCCTCCCCCGGATGCCGATGAATTGACAATGGCCGGGTCCCGGTCCATGGGAGTCTCCTCCAACAAAGCCGCCTGTGAATTCGGACAAGAGTCCGGAATGGTGGGAATATTGTCTATTCTACCAGCTTTTCCCGGAGGGTGCGACCGTTTCTATGGAGGGGTCTGGGAGAGGTCCTTTCAGGGGGCACCGGTCAGGTTGTAGAGACCGGCATCGGGAAGCGGGGTTCCGGTGGCCGCCTCGGTCAGGGGTTCCTCGCCCTTCTTGTATTCCTCCACGACAAATTTCCGGGCTGTGAGCGGAACGCGAAGACCCGTCTCGGGGTCGATCCGGACGTCGACGATGTCATCGGGGATCCGGAAGGTCTGGTTCGGAGGAAAGTACGGGAGTGACCCCTTCATCACATCCATCCAGATGGGCAGGGCGGCCTTGGCTCCGAATTCTCCGTGACCCATGGACCGGTGATCGTCCATGCCGACATAGACTCCCACCACGAGACTGGGGGAAAAGCCGATGAACCACGCGTCCCTGAAGTCGTTGGTGGTCCCGGTCTTTCCGGCCAGGAGGACTCCCAAGGAAAGGGCATCCCTCCCCGTTCCCTCGCGGATCACGCTCTGCATCATGGAGGTCATGAGATAGCTGTAGGCCGGGTCATAGACCGGACGGGGTTCGGGCACGAATCGGAAAATGGTGGTCTTGTGGTAGTCGAAAACCCGGTCCACGGCATGGAGGGGCTCCCGGATCCCCTCGTTGGCGATGACGGAGTAGGCCCCGGTGATTTCGATGGGACGCACCGTGGCCGAGCCCAGCGCCAGGGTCAGATCATGGGGAAGGGGTGTCGTGATCCCGAGCCTTCTGGCGAAATCGATCACCGAACCCACCCCCACCTTCCGGACAAGCCGGATGGTCGCCAGATTGATCGACTCCGCCAGGGCCTTCCTCATGGGAACAGGACCCAGGAAATTCCTCTCGAAATCCTTCGGTCTCCAGACCCGGTGATGGATCCGGTCAAAAAAGACCAGGGGCGAGTCATTCAGGATGCTTCCCGGGGCAAATCCTTTCTCCAGGGCGGCGCCGTAATCGATCACCTTGAAGACCGATCCCGGCTGCCTCAGGGCCTGGACAGCCCGGTTGAATTTGCTCCGCTTGAAGCTGTACCCGCCCACCATGGCCAGAATCCCCCCGGTCTTGGGATCCAGGGCCACGACGGCCCCCTGGACCAGGGGAACCTGGTCCAGGGATCCCTCGAGGAGCCATCCGGACTTCTCCTTCGTGGAGGCCAGGATGTGGGCCATGACCACATCCCCCGGCCGCAGGATTTTCGACAGGGAAAAAGAAGAGAGAACCTTCCTGTCCCGGTTGATTTCGGGTCCGGAAAGAACCGTTTTGGCCCACTGGGCCCGCTCGACGGAGATCCGCCCCAGGTGCTTGTCCAGGGAAAACCAGGCGTATTTCGGGCCGACCCGAAGGATCGTCACTTCGGAACGGGTGCCGGTCAGATCCTCAAGCAGGGAAGAGTTTTCTGCAGGACGAGTCTCGCGGAGTACTGATACAAGGGGCTTTCCGCGGAGGACCCGGATCGGGCCCCTGAACCCCTGCCTCCGGTCGATGGCCCGGAGCCCCTTCCGGAGGGCATGGACCGCCTGGAGCTGGATCCTCAGATCAAGGGTCGTGAAGATCCGGAGCCCTCCGCCGAACAGTTTCTTTGCCGGCATCTCCCTTTCGAGCTTCTGGCGGACATACTCGAGAAAGTAGGCGCTGGGACTTGCCGAATGGGCGGGAGGGACTAGTTCGAGGGGAGCCGCGTAGGCCTTCTTCTTCTCCTCCGGGGTGATGTAACGGACCTGGGCCATCCGGTCGAGAACGACCAGCTGGCGTCTCTTGCTGGCCTCCGGATGAAGAAAGGGGGAAAACTCGATGGGAGAGCGGATCATGCCCGCGATCATCGCCATCTCCGGAAGGGCCAGATCCGAGAGGGACTTTCCGAAATAGGTCCTGGCCGCGGCCGAAACCCCGTAGGCTCCCTCCCCGAAATAAATCTGGTTCAGGTAGAGCTCGAGGATCTCGTCCTTGGTCAGGACCTTTTCGATCCGGTAGGAGAGAATCGCTTCCCGAAGCTTTCTGATGAAGGTCTTCCGATGGGTCAGGAAGATGTTGCGCGCCAGCTGCTGGGTGATGGTGCTGGCCCCCTCTCGCAGATATCCGGCCAGAGCGTCCGAGATGGCCGCACGGATGATGGAGCCATAGGCCAGCGCGCCATGCTGGTAGAAGTGGGCATCCTCTACGGCCAGAATGCTGTGAATGACCAGCGGCGGGATTTTTCCCAGCGGGACATACTCCCGGCGCTCCTTGTAGAAGGATCCGATTCTCTGGCCGTTTCTGTCATAAATGTGGGAGGTGGTGAAGGGGACGTAATGGCGCAGGAAGTCGACCGAGGGAACTCCCGCGACAACACGCTTGTAGAAATAGTACCCGGCCGTTCCGGCCGTCCCTCCGACGATCAGGAGGAAAATGATGGATATGAGAAGGAATTTTTTCAAGGCCGCCCGAAGGTCAGAGACATGCTGAAGAACAGAAAAGCGGGATCTCCCCGCCAGGGAGAAATCCCGCCCTCGAAATGAGGAATGAATCCATCAGAATAATGCCAAAAAGACTGTCGTTCCAAAAACTGGTGCCGTCATGCGTAGGCCGTTCCGACAGGAACCGGAAACGACGCGGAAACCTCTACCTCTCGAAGGTCTTCATGATCGTGAAGGCGGTCAGGAGGGCAACTCCGGTCAGGACGACAAACACCACAAAAAGGGTCATGTTGGCATAGTTGGCTTCGGTAGGATTGAAAGAACCCATCTTGTAAATCTGCATAATCCCTCCCCAGAATGGCGTTCATTGATTCGGTGCGATGCCGGCAGGCATCGGGCCCCGGGACAAGATGACATGAATTCCCAGATCCATAGGCAAAGCACAATATACCCCAGAGAGATGAAGGGGTCAACACCCGAAATCCCGAAAGGAAAAAACAGGATCCTCCGGGCCGACTCCTATCCGGCCCGGGTCTCCCGGTCATGGGCGATGAAATCGGAGAGGGTAAAAAAGGAGAAGAAGGGAATCCCCTGCTCCCGGAAACGGTCGCGCCCTCCCTCCTCCCGGTCGACCAGGGCCACCACCTCCATGACCTCGTACCCGTTTTCCCGGCAGGTCTGGACGGCCCGGAGACCCGAGGCCCCGGTCGTCACGACATCCTCGACCACGATGACCCGGGCCCCGGGAACAAGGTCCCCCTCGACCGGGTTCTTCGTTCCGTGGCCCTTCGTCTCCTTCCGGACCACGAAGGCGGGGATGGGACGGCGGTAGAGGCCGCTGACCAGGGAGGTCGCCACTCCGATCGGGTCGGCACCTAGCGTCAGACCACCGATCCCGTCGGGATCGCGGTTCGCGACCCGGTGGAAAAGGAGGTGGCCGATGAGGTACTGGGCCCGGCAATGACCAAGGGTGGTTTTCTTGCAATCGATATAGACCGGACTCGTCTTTCCCGAGGAGAGGGTAAAGGGATTGTCGGGTCGATAGAGAAAGGATCTCTCGTAGAGGGTCCTGAAGAGCTCCTCGCGGTCGGCCGCGAGCCGGGCCTCCCATTCATCGGGGGGAACGGGCTGGAGATGGGTGAGAAGTTCTATCAATGAGGTGGCCTGCAGATCTCGTCTGCCCGAATGTCCGGGGCTCGAAAATGATTGGGGGATCCGGAAATGTGAAAACTCCGGAGCTGGCTGGAACAGCCGCGTCCTAACAATGGTGCCGAAGGCGGGACTTGAACCCGCACGGGTTTCCCCACACGCCCCTCAAACGTGCGTGTCTACCATTCCACCACTTCGGCACAATCCGGCATATCCTGCGTGAGGGCGAAAAACTTCTTGATTCTACTGCCTTCCTCATCCGAAATCAATATCCTGATCCGGGGGATCCGGGACGGCCTCTTCCCTGGGAGGGGACAGGACCCCGGACCGGAAGGCCAAAACGGCGAGAAGCGACCCAGCCAGCGCCACGGCCGACAGGACGAGGAGGGTCTGGTTCGGGCCCAGGAGATCGAGGAGATGGCCCGACAGGAGCTGGGAGAGGGAGGCCCCGGCCGAGACGACTGCTCCCGCGACCCCCTGGAGAAGGTTGAAGCGTCCGGTTCCCCTGGCGAAATCGGCCACGAGAACGGGAAGGACCACCGACATGATCCCCATCACTGTCCCGTCCAGAACCTGGCCCAAAAGGATCCCCCCGGCCGACTGCGTCTCCGAAAGAAGCCCTCCGCGCAGGGCCAGGACCAGGAGGCACAGCCCGAGAAAGACGGAGCCGTTTTTTGCCCTCCGGACCAGGGAGGGCGCAAGAAGGGAAAAGGGAACCATGACAGCCTGGGTCACCAGGACAAGAAAGGCCATGACCCGCGCCGGAGACTCGGAGAGAACGATTCCTGAGAGCTTGTCCCCCGCCAGTGGAAGCATGGCGGTGTTGGCCACAAAGAAAATCAGGAGAACCAGCAGAAAAAGAAAAAGAGGGGGGGAAAAGATCCGGGAAACCGGGAGGGCTTCCCCCTCTTTGGCCATCTCGCGCGCACGCCGGGGATCGATCGCCCTTCCCGGCACTCCGAAAAGAATCAGGCCCGCCAGGAGTGAGGAGAGGGCGTAGTAGACGAAAATGGCGAAATAGCTTCCGTGAAGGGCAATCAGAAGGACCGACGCCGCTCCGAAGACAGAGCCCGAGTGGCCAGCCCCCTGGGCCTGTCCCGTCAGTCTGGGGAAGCCTTCGGAACCTACGAGCCCCATGGCCACGGCTCCCAGGACGGGCATGATGCCTCCCTGGGCCACCCCCAGAAAAAGCTGGGCCAGAAGGGCCCTCCCGAGGGAGGGATGGCCGTGGAGGAGCAGGCAACCGGCCGCAAAGGATGTCGCGAGCACCAGAAAAAAGGCCCTTTTGGAGGCGAGGCGGTCGGCCAAGTGCCCCGCGACCGGCTGGAACAGAAGAAGAACCAGGCTCCCGAAGGCCAGGACGAGGCCCACCTCCCGTGACCTCCAGTGCTCCCCCAGCAGGAGGTCGATGCTCATGAGGGGCATGATCCCGGTCTGGATGTCGCCTGCCAGAAAATTGGCCGCGAGAAAGGGCAGAAGGCCGGGAACGGGTCTTTTGGGTCCCTCCCCGCCCCCGCTCATTCCACCTCCATCTCCACGGAAAAATCCCTTCCTTCCCACCGCTGGGAGGCACTCCAGAAGAAGGTGAAGACCACGGGAGCCTTCTGGCCGGGAGGCAGGAAAAGGTCGACATAGCCGCACCCGATAGCCGGCAGGAAGACCGCCTCCCGATCCCCGACCGTTTTCCACCCGTCGGTGGAAAATCGGAGCCGGAATGGCGAAAGGGCCAGGAGGCGGAGGGTCTGGCCCGGACGCATCCGCCGGAGCTGGCGGTTGAACTTCCAAATTTCTAAATCCCGGCGTCCCCCGCCTTCCAGATAGCGCCTTCCCACCGACGGGAGCCTGTCGAAGACGACTCCGTCATTGACCGACCGGAGAAGACGGATGTATTCGGCATGGGCCCAGGCCAGCGGGTTCGCCGCCCCGGTCGGCCGGCCTAAACGGCAGGAGGAGCCGGAGAGGTCGGGCCCGTCCCAGACCTGTTCGGGAATCAGCCCTCCGGCGGTCGCGAATCCCTCCATCGCCCGGAGGTAGGGGAGGGGATCGCCTCCGGCGGCCAGTTCGTAGTGGCCCCTCTCACCCGTGAGAAGGGGCCAGGCCCGCCCTGTCCCCCAGCCCAGGAAGGGCCCCCCGTCCATCCGTTGCCCGTATCCGTCGTGGTTGTACCGCCGGAAACTGGGCCCGACGGAGGTCTCCACCCGAAGCAGCCTGTCGATGACCCTGACCGAGTCGACCACCAGGGGATCGTCGGCCCGGCGGATCCCGTACCGGACAAGATCCAGGAACCCTCCGTCGACGATCTCCCTGGCCGGATAGCGGAAGGGGGCCCCCGGCGGCTGGTTGGCGAGCTCGATCCACGCCTGGTCGACCTCCTCCACAGGAGAGGGATCCCCCGCCACCGTGGGGAGGATCCGGACATAGTGGCGGGAGATCCCCGGAACGAGCGTCCCTGACCGGGTGGTCGTCCAGCCGTCGAGGCGGCTCTCGAGAAAGTCCGCATAGTCGAGGAAAAACTGGCCCTCCGCCCCGTCACCCCGGCTCTGGGCCCAGAGGCCGGCACAGACCAGGGCGGAAATCATCGCCGCAAAGGTCGAGGGCGAATAGCCCCGGGCCTCCTCCCAGCGGTCCTGCTGGGTGGAGGGACCATGGCGCACGAGGTAGGAGGCGGCCGAGAGGACCAGCGGGTAGGGGTCGAAGGCCTTGAGGCCGTTTTCCCGGTAAAGCCTCCAGGCCAGGATGACCGGATGGGCCACCCCGTCGAGCTGGATCCCCGTCCAGTAGGGGGATCCGTCCACCCAGAAGTTCTGGTGGAATCCCCCGTCGGAAAGCTGGCTGGCCGCCAGATAGACCAGGGCCCGGTAGGGGCTTTCGGCATCGCCGCAGGCCAGGAGGCCAAGGGCGCTGTGGCAGAGGTCCCGGGTCCAGACGAGGTGGTATCCTCCCAGACCGGCCTGGTCGTCGTGGAAATCGCCCCAGGGGATGCTCTGGGAGGCAATGATTGCCCCGGGATAAAGCTTGTCCTCGTGGGATCGGAGAATGTTGTGGCTGATCCGGTAGAGCCGTCCCCCGTCTCCTCCGTGGACCCCCAGGGGAAGGATCTTGTCGGACACCCGGCTCCACTGCTCGAGAAAGCGCCCCTTCTGTTCGATGTAGTGGACTCCCAATGACTGGAAAAGGGTGGTCAGGGCCCCATGCTGTCCCGTTCCGAAGGAGAGGCCGACCGTGAACTCCTGGGAGCCGTCCACCGCCAGCTCCCCCACTCCCCCCACATTTCCGTCGGTGGCCCGGTCGAACTCCCAGCGAAGAGTCCGGTGGCGGAGAAGGTCGGTGACTCCGTC
>JAKAWK010000131.1 GCA_021827365.1 Nitrospirota bacterium | reverse complement strand
CTCTCCGGAATAGGCGGTCAGGACCGAGGAAAACGTTGTGGGGGTGGGAGAGGCTCCCGGGCAGGTCGCATCGTTTTTTCCAGGGACGCTCCCCACGCAGACAAACTGCTGGTTCTCTATTACCGGGGATTGTCCAAAAACATCCGGAGTGATCGAGAGGGTCGAGGTGACATTGGCGTAGGACTGGTCTCCCCCGGCTACCGTGAGGGGTCCGGCGGTGGCCGATACCGAACCGGTCAGACCAAGAGAAATGCCAAAGTCGAGCGGGATTCCGGCCGGGCCACCGATCGACACCGAGTCCACCCATTCGGCCCAACTGTCTGCGATCGCCCCGCCTGACCCCGTCGCCTTAGAACTTGACGAAAGATGGATCGCTCCCATCGTGATATTTCCGGTGTTGCCGGATGTCCCGCTTCCATAGATATTTTGATAGTTCGCTCCCGACAGGGACTCCGTCTGGGAATGATTCGCGCTCGTTTTTCCGTTGAAACTGCCCCCTGTCCCATAGCAGGCTCCGATCGATCCCGCACTGCAATATCCGGCCGTAGCCGTGGTGTTTCCCCCGGTGACAGAAGTGTTTTGATACAAAAGGGTCCCGTATTGGTAAGGGGTCGCCAAGGCGGGCCGGCTCCAAAACCCCGGACCAACCATCGCCAGAAGAAGAACTCCGGCAGGAACGAGTCTCAGCCTTCGTTTCATGGGTCCTCCACGACCTGGTTGATTTCCGAAATCCGATTCCTCCATTCCGGACCCGGCCCGGGGAGGCAATTCCTGGACATGGGAAAATTCCTGACGGCAGAACAAGTCTATCGGAACCGGTCGGGCGCACAATCCCCCGAAAGGGGGATTTCGGGGGAGACTGGACCAGGGATGGGAGAATTCAGACAGAAAGGAGAAAAGGCCCCCGGTCGGGAAAATACGGGGCACGGTTCACAGGATTCCGGAAAAGGGTCCGCGAGAGAAGAACGATAAGGAAGGCTTTGCTATTTCAGTCATTCCACGGCGGAAAAGACCTTGGCTGTCAGCTTGGTGCGGTTTCTGACCCCCACCTTGTCGTAGATGGCCTTCAGGTGGTCCTTGACCGTCTGCTCGGTCAGGGACAGGTGGTCGGCAATTTCCCGGTTCGAGGTTCCCCGGATCAGATAAAGGACGATTTCACGTTGCCTGTCAGTCAGATCCCAGGAGGAGAGCCTTTCAAGAAGGGATTCCGAATGGGAAAGAGGCTCGAAAAGGATGATTCGGCCCTTTCCCGGGCCCCCCAGGGTGGTCCGGACCCGGAAGGTGATGCCGGAACTTCTGAGAACGACGGTCGCGGGAGACGCCGGGATCCCTGAGGAGAGAAATTCGGGATTTTCCGAGAGCACCCTCACGGCTACGGCGTTGAGGGAGACCTTTCCATCCGCTTCTTCCGCAAGGAGCCCTGAATCGGAGGAAATCTCTCCGGACCGGATCTGGTCCAGAAGGTCGAAGTGCTGGAGAACCCGGGCCAGATGGGGGGCCAGGGAGTCGACGACCAGGAGGTCCCGGTCGGAAAAATCCCTGTCCGGCTTCTGCCGGTGCAGGCAGAGTGCTCCCACAGGGTCGCCCTGGGCCTGAAGGATGACCCCCGTTTCCCACGAAAACGGCCCTCTCGGCATGAAATCCCTTCCGTACTCCGTGTCGGAAATCCGGGAGGCCGGCACAAAGTCGGTGATCCGGGCCGCGGCGTTGGCATGATGAATCCACCCGGACCGTGTAAAGGGATGGAGGGCGGCATAATAGCCGGTAAAGGCCTCAAGTTCCTTGACACCCACCCCCAGAAGGACGTGCCCTCCCTCCCGGAACCCCTCCGCATTCATCGCCAGATAGACGGCACTGGAATAGGGAACAAGGGTCCGGAGGGTCTCGGAGACGGCTCCGAGGACCTGCTCCCGTTCGGGAAGGGAATAGATCAGGTTAGTCAAGGAAAGAAGCGCCCGGCTGTCCCGGGCAGACAGGTAGGTCCTCATAGCCCAATTCCCTTTTTGGGAGGGATTTTCAGGACATGAACGGATAACCCGTTGACTGTTTTTCCATTCCTGTCCCGGATCATGTCTCAGGTTTTTTACACTATCATGATTTCAAAATATTATAAATCCTACAAAAGTTGATAATAATTGTCCGATTCCCGGACTATCCTGGAAGAGGGGCGGCCTTGTGGCCTATTGGTTTCGGCTTCCCGGGCAAAGAGACAAGCGAAGAATTTTTTCTTTTGCCCTCCGCCTGTCCGGGTAAGGGGCCTCCTCCCGCAAGGGTCTGTCCGGATGGACCGCCCTCGAAGGTCTTGTCCGAAGGGATGGCCATCTGGGGGATCGTGGGCACGACTGAAGGGAGGAATTCCGGTAGGGATCTCCACGGCCTCCGGAAGTAGGGGGCCTTCCGGCCGCCCTCTGGCCCGGGGAGGCCCTAAAGGATCAGCATGGCATCCCCGTAGCTCAGGAAGAAGAAGCCTTCCTTAAGGGCCCGGTCATAGATCCCGCGCCAACGGCCGTCTCCTCCCAGAAAGGCGTCCACCAGGACCAGAAGGGTGGAGCGGGGGGTATGGAAGTTCGTGAGAAGACCGTCGACCGGTCCAAAGACATGGCCCGGTCGGATGAAGAGATCGGTCCACCCCGAGCAGGCCGGAATTTTCCCGTCCTCCCCCGCCCTGTTATAGGCCGATTCCAGGGTCCGGAGGGCCGTCGTCCCCACCGCCACGATCCGCCCTCCCGCCGACCGCGTTTCGGCGATCTCCTTCGCTGTGCGCTCGGAAACCTCGAACCACTCCGAATGCATCCGGTGGCCCGACAGGGGACCGGGGGAGAGGGGCCGGAAGGTTCCGAGACCGACGTGAAGGGTTACGGCCGAGATCCCGATGCCGCGGTCCTCCAGGCATTTTAAAAGTCCTGCTCCCAGATGGAGCCCGGCGGTGGGGGCCGCCACCGATCCTGGAACCCGGGAATAGACCGTCTGGTAGCGCTCCCGGTCGGAGGCGTCCGCCGGGCGCATTCTCGCGATGTAGGGGGGGAGGGGCATCTCCCCCTCCGCCAATAGCTCGCTTGTGAGTTCCCTCTCCCCCCGGTACTCCCCGGAGAAGCTCCCTTCCGACTCGTCGAAGACGATCTCCCCGATCTCTCCCCGGTCGGAAAAGAGAGAAAGACGGGAGGCCTTTTTGAGCCCCTTCGAAAGAAAGCGGACCCGATGGGGGGAGAGAGTCTCGAAGGGGCCGAGGATGAGGAGCTCGACTTTTCGGCCCGAGGGGGTCCGGGCCTGGACCCGGGCCGGAACCACCCGGGAGTCGTTCACCACCAGCCGGTCTCCCGGAGACAGGATCTCCGGAAGATCGAAGACCCGCCGGAAGGAGAGCTCCCGGAGATCCCCGGGATCCCGGGGCGAAACAAGAAGGCGGCTCTCCTCCCTTTGTCCTGGCGGAACGAGACGGATCCGCTCAGACGGGAGGCTGTAGTCATAGGAGTCGCCGGAGAGATCGGTGGATTCTGCCACGGGATCTGTCTACCGTCGGAAGAGGGCAGAAAGGAGCGAGAGGAGAAGGGAGAGGACCACCGAAAGGACAAGGCCCGAGACGATCGGAAAGGAGAAGACGAAGCCCGGTTTTTTGATCACGATATCTCCCGGGAGGTGGCCGAACCGCGACAGGAATCCCCGGCCCCCCGACCGCTCGAGCAGGTAGAGGATCCCCGCGGCCAGGAGAAAGACGAGACCGATGGTGGCCAGGGCCCGGGAGAGCATGGCTCCTTATCCTATGGCGAGCATGCGGTCGAGGGCGCCCCGGGCTCCTTCGATCACCTCCGGTGAGAGCGTGATCTCGGGAGCCATGTCTTCCAGGGCCCAGAGGATCTTTTCAAGCGAGTTCACCTTCATGTTGGCGCAATCGCAGCTTTGGCAGGCCGGAATGAAGGTCTTCTCCGGATTTTCCCGGGAGAGCCGGTGGATCATGCCGAGCTCGGTTCCCACGATGACCTCCTTCTTGTCGGAGGCCTTCACCTCCGAGGCCATCCGGCTGGTGCTGGCCACCACATCGGCGCATTCGGCCACCGGCGCCGGGCATTCGGGATGGGCGATCACCAGGGCGTCGGGATGGGCCTTGCGCTCCCGGTAGATGTCGGAGGCCATGATGCGCACGTGGGTCGGGCAGAAGCCCGAATAGAGGATCAGGGACCGGCCGGTCTTTCGTTGGACGAACTCGCCCAGGAACTGGTCCGGAAGAAAGATGATCTTTTTGTGGGCGGGGATCGACTCGACGATCCGGATGGCGTTGGCCGAGGTGCATCATTCGTCTGATTCGGCCTTG
>JAKAWK010000028.1 GCA_021827365.1 Nitrospirota bacterium | reverse complement strand
CTCGTCGGAGGCATTCGGCAGTTCGATGTATAGGATAACATACTCGGCCTTTCGTTCTTTCTTCAGCTCGTAAGCCAATTTCTTTTTTCCAAGATGTTGGATCGCGTGGACGGTTCCGTTCCTCTCCACGACAATTTTTTCGAATTTACCCACTACGGAGGAGGATTCCTCTTCCGAAAGTGTAGGTTTCAGCAA
This sequence comes from Nitrospirota bacterium, assembly GCA_021827365.1. Lineage (GTDB taxonomy): Bacteria > Nitrospirota > Leptospirillia > Leptospirillales > Leptospirillaceae > UBA4572. The sequence continues at coordinate 24,236 of JAKAWK010000028.1, read as the reverse complement.
CAGGACACATTCATAGAAATTCATTGGCACCCACCTCTCGATTCATCTAGACATGAAAACGGAAATACACAACATCTCCGTCCTGAATGACATACTCCTTGCCCTCGAGGCGAAGGAGCCCCTTCTCCTTGACGAGCTTCTCAGAGCCAAGCCGGTCGAGATCCTCATAACGCATGACCTCTGCCCGGATGAACCCTCTTTCGATATCGGAATGAATTTCCGATGCGGCCCTCGGTGCGGGAGTGCCTTTCAGGACCGGCCAGGCACGAACTTCCATCTCTCCGGCTGTCAAAAAGGTCACCAAACCAAGGGAGCGGTATCCCTCGAAGGCCAGGCGATCGAGCCCGGACCGCTCAAGTCCAAGTTCCTTGAGAAAAACGGCTCTTTCAGAGGCCGGAAGCTCAGCAATTTCGGCTTCCCATTTTGCGCAAATCGGAATGAGGGCCCCGCCCCTCTCCGCAACAGCCCTTTCCAGAGATTCGATCCGGGGGGAAGGAGCATGCATTTCCGACTCGGAGACGTTCGCCACATACAATGCAGGCTTGTCAGTCAGAAGTCCAAGGCTCCGCCGGAACGAATCGCCAAGGGAGTCTGGAGAGATTTCCCTGGCTGGGCGACCGCTCTCAAGTCCCTGCAGGATCAGGGCAATGAGACTTTTCTGCGCCTCGGCCTCCTTGCCTCCCGTTTTCCACTGTTTTTCAAATTTCGGGAGACGAGTGGTCAAGGAACCCAGATCTGCCAGGAGAAGTTCAGTCTCGATCACTTCAAGGTCCGAAACGGGATTGACCTCTCCGTGGACATGGGTGATCTCACCGTCCTGGAACCCCCTGAGGACATGGACAATCAGATCCACGGACCTTATGTGTCCCAGGAACTGGTTTCCCAGCCCTTCTCCCTGGCTTGCCCCCTTTACCAGGCCCGCAATATCGACAAACTCCACCGTGGCAGGAGTCACCTTTTTAGGCCTGTATAGCTCGGCAAGCCTGTCCAGGCGCTTGTCGGGAACCGGAACGATACCCGAATGAGGATCAATTGTACAAAAAGGATAGTTGGCCACCGGAACGGTAGCGGCCGTCAACGCATTGAAAAGCGTCGACTTCCCTACATTCGGCAAACCCACTATACCGCAGGAAAGACCCAATCAACCATCCCCATCAATCCCGAGACCTTGCCATAAGCCATTTATCTGCAAGGGCAAGAGCATTCTCAAAAAGGGCCGGTAGCCTTTCTTTCTCTTCTTTTGAAAACCGAGAAAGAACATAATCGCTGACATCGGCTCCCACAAAAGGGGGTCGCCCAATCCCGACCTTGATCCTTGATATCTCCTTCGAGCCGGCGACACCAAGGATGGACTCGACGCCTCGCTGTCCTCCGGATCCTCCCTTCTCACGAAAACGGACCCCTCCGAAAGGAGTATCCAGATCATCGTGGAGGAGAAGCCAATGCGAAGGATCTCCCGCCCCCTTCAACCTAAGCCAGGGGACGACTTTCCCGCTAAGATTCATGAATGTCACCGGAAAAACAAGCAAAAGACGATGGCCCCGCCATACGCCTTCCCCATAAACCATGTTGCCCTGTTTTTTTTCCAGGGGAATGCCGAATTTTTCCGAAAAGAAGTCCAGAAGCATCTTTCCGACGTTGTGGCGGGTCCCGTCATACTCTGGTCCGGGATTTCCCAGCCCTATGATGACAAAAGACAAAAAACCCCCTCCGCCGCCCCGTCAGGCCATTCCTTTACCAGTCAATGCGACTAGGCCTCGGCCTTTGGCGGAATGACATGGATGGCCACGGAATTTCCGTCGTCAAGGACAGCCACGCCCGGTGGAAGGACTATGTCCTTCACGTGAAGTGTCTGGTTGATCTCGAGAGCTGAGACATCAACCTTGATATGATCCGGCATTTGAAAGGAAAGACATTCGATATGGAGCTCCCGGATCACAAAGTCCAGGATCCCCCCCTTTTTGACCCCCGCAGGAACATCACCGACGACTTCAAGGGGAACCCGATTCCTCACCTTGGCCTTTTCGGAAACTTCAAAAAAATCCAGGTGGAGGATTATTCCGGTGATCGGATCCCTCTGGATATCCCGGACAAGTGTCAACGCCTTTTGGACATTCTTTCCGTCACTGATCTCGAGGTCGAAAAGTCCGTTTCTTCCGGCATGCGTATGCAAGGCCTTTTCCACATCCTTCAGGGAGACCGAAAGAGACTTTGATTTCCCCCCTCCATAGACGACAGCCGGAACATGGCCGGTCCGTCGAAGTGACCTTGCCACTCCCTTTCCGTTCTTTTCCCTGACCATGACCTTCAGATTGCTGTGATCCACACCTTCCTCCTTTTATGCTGCCCCGATGCGCAGGCAGATGATTCCGACAGATCTCAGATGAACAATGAACTCACAGAATCATCCTCGTGAATTCTCCTGATCGCCTCCCCCAGGAGGGGGGCGATCGAATAGACCCGAAGCTTCCGACAGACCTCATCCTTCCCGCCCAGGGGAATGGAATTCGTCACAATGAGCTCATCTATCACCGACTTGTTCAGCCGTTCAAGGGCCATTCCTGAAAGAACCGGATGGGTGGCCACGGCCACAACCCGTTTGGCTCCGGCATCGAGAGCGGCCTGGGCTCCCTGGGTGATCGTTCCCGCCGTATCGATCATATCGTCCAGGATGACGGCCGTCTTCCCTGCCACATCCCCGATGATATTCATCACCTGAGATTGATTCGGACCTTCCCGTCTCTTGTCGATAATGGCGAGGGGCGCCTGAAGTCGTTTGGCAAAGACTCTTGTCCTTTCAACTCCGCCTGCATCGGGAGAAACTAGGACGAGGTTTTCGCCGGACATCTTTTTCAGCGGTTCGATCAGCACCGGGGTCCCGTGAAGGTGGTCGACCGGAATATTGAAAAATCCCTGCAGCTGTCCGGTATGAAGATCCAGAGTCAGAATGCGGGAGGCCCCCGCAGTTGTGATCAGGTCCGCGACAAGCTTGGCGGTAATCGGAACCCGTGGCTGATCCTTCCTGTCCTGGCGCGCATAGGCATAATAAGGGATAACAGCGGTAATCCTCTGCGCCGATGCCCTTTTGACAGCATCGATCATGACCAGAAGCTCCATCAGATGCGTATTGACAGGATGCGAAAGGGACTGGATCAGGAAGACATCGTTTCCTCGAACATTTTCATCAACCCTTACCCGAACCTCGCCGTCGGAAAAGGCCCCAACGGTTGCAGCTCCCAGAGGAGCCTTAAGGTAAGAAACGATCTCCTGCGCCAAGGCGATATTGGCGTTTCCAGAAAATATCTTGATTTCCCTCACGACCGTATCAAGCCTCCTCCGCAAGCGGAATTATCTTCCTCAATCCGCCATGGCTGACAATCATCCCGCGAACACCAAGACCACGCGCCTGATCTACAAGCTGGCTGGGGCGCCAGGATTCGAACCTGGGAATGCGAGATCCAAAATCTCGTGACTTGCCGCTTGTCGACGCCCCAAGAAGTCTTTCCAAAATAACGTATAACGATCGTTCAGACTGATAAAGAGTCACATCCCGGGGACAGGGGCCTCCAAAAGGACATTGAACACCCCTGTCCATCCCCCCAGTTCGGTCTTCATTTCCCTTGACACAGCAAGAGCCTGCTCTCGCCCAGGGAATCTGGCAAAGACCGTTGGACCCGACCCGGTCATCCGGACGTTTCCAGGGGTGATTTTCTCAAGAAATTCTATCCCCTTGCCAATTTGTGGACAAAGCCCGATTGCCGGTTTCTCGAGGCTATTAACAAGATTTCCAAATTTCAAAAGACTACCAATTCTATTAGAACGCTCTTTTTCTGTCAATTCGACGATCCCCTTGAACTCCAGGTCGGATGGATCGATGGCCTTGTAGACAGAGGGTGTCGGCAGGGGGATTTCCGGATTCCAGAGAAGGATGACCATAGGTTTAGGGGGAGGGAGGGGAACCAGGATATCGCCCCGCCCGACTCCCATCGCTCTTGGGGATCCCAGAAAAAAGGGAACATCGGACCCAAGGTTCCGCCCAATTTCTCTTAATTCGTCAACAGAAAGAGGATTCCCCAGCAGTCTGTTGGCTCCCCAGAGAGAAATCGCGGCATTGGAAGAGCCCCCTCCCAGGCCGGCTCCTACAGGAATCCTCTTGGTTAGGTCTGCGGCAAATCCCCCCGACGGGACCAGACCTTTTTTCTTTACAGCCTCCCACAAAAGAGACAGGGCTCTGACGACGAGGTTGCTGACCAGGTCTCCGTCAACAGGTCTCCCGGAAAGGCGAAGATGAATTCCCGGATCGGTAGTTCTCTCAAGGAGAAGATCATCATAGAGATCGATCATGACCATTTCCGTCAGGAGTTCGTGATATTTATCGGGTCGTTTTCCCAAAACCACAAGGGACAGATTGATCTTTGCCGGAGTTCGAAGATACAGGGTATTCGTCGCCATCAGGCGGAAGCCTCCTTTAGGGTCCCCTCTCCCGAAATTTCACGCATCCAGTGCACGAATTCCCGGGCCGAAGAGGGAACAGCGACAGTTTTCATTCCGGTCCGCCTGGCGATCTCCGCAATGGACCCGTCGTCGATCAGAATGTCCGTTCCCTCCCGAAGACAGATATCCGGAATGCAAAGACAGGATCCTTCCGGCAGACGGCTGGCCTGAACAGCCGCAATGATATCACGCGAGGACAGAAGACCGGCCACCGTCACGCTCGGGCCCAAATACCTGTTGACCACAGGAAGGACCGTCAATCCTTCATTTTCGGTTTTACAGGACTGTACGAAGGGGGAGGTCAGCTCCTGAAGATACGGGGAAAATGCCATTCCCGTCACAAGGACAAGGCGATCTGGAGGAGGATGTTGAATGGTCCGGATTCCCTTTTTCCATTGGCGCTGGAAGAGAGGGACAAGTCCAACACCGTTTCCAAGCTGGGGTAATGATCCATAGCGCGAAAGAGATGGGAAAGAACGGCGGGAAAGGACGTACCACTCATCGGCAGGAAATATGAAAGGATCCCCGATTTTCTCCATGGACGCCTTTTGCAGGGATGAAAGGACCTTCAGCATCTCCGAGGCATAAATCTTGTCAATCATTGGAAGATCGGGCAATCCCTCCCTGTGGGCCGTCAGCCCCACAGGGACAACGGCCAGGGATCCCACACCCGGGTAAAGTTCCAAGAGATCGCTCCAGGTCCTTTCAAGAACCTCCCCATCGTTTATGCCGGGGGTCAGGACGATCTGCGTATGCAGAGTAATCCCCCCATCGGAAAGACGTCTGAGAAGAGGAAGGATATCCGGAGCTTTTTCGTTCTTGAGTATTTTGCGACGGATATCCAAGGGCGTTGCATGAACGGAAATATAAAGGGGGGACAGGCGTTGCTCCAGGATTCTCAGGAAATCCTTCTCGGAGAGATTGGTCAGAGTGATGAAATTTCCGTACAGAAAGCTGTAACGATAGTCTTCGTCCCGGATATAAAGGGACTTCCTCGCCCCTTCCGGCATCTGGTCGACAAAACAGAAGGCACAGTCATTGGGACAGCGACGGATGGGAGGGGGGTCAACGACGATCCCGAGAGATGTATCGGGATCCTTTTCTATTTCGACAAGATGGCGCTGCCCCTGGCTTCTGTATTCCAGCACGATTTCAGAGTCGGACTGACAAAACTCGAGATCGATCAGATCCCTGAGAACAAATCCATTAATGGAGACAAGCCGGTCTCCCACTTCGATCCCGGCCTCCATAGCCGGGCTCCCAGGGAAGACCTCCTTGATCAAAAGGCCGGAAGAGGCCTTTGTATCACTCGCTTGATCATGCGCTTCTATTGCTTCCATTTTTTTCCTTCTGGACCCAGGAAAGCCCACGAAAAATATAATACCCACCAGAGACGAAAGAAAATATCACGGACCCGACCTGCAATGGAGAAATAAGCGCACTAAAGCTCACACCCGCAATATGCATGACGACAAATCCGAGATAAAACACCTGAAACCCGGTCGTCGTCTTCCCGAGAAGGTGGGGTTCGACAGGAATGGGACTATCGACAAGCTTTAACAGAACAACCCCGGAGACAAGGAGAATGTCCCGGGTCACAAAGACGATGACCACCCACCGTGGAATGATTCCGTACCACCCAAGACAAAGGGCCGAGGATGACAGGAAAACCTTGTCGGCCACAGGATCCAGCGTTTTCCCAAGCTTGGTTTTTTGATCCAGCAATCGGGCCAGAAGACCATCCAGGCTGTCTGTCAGACCGCCTGCAAAGAAGACCCAGAAGGCCCATGTCATATTCCTGTAAGCCACCAGTCCGAAAAAGACGGGGGCCAGAAGAATCCTCAAGACTGAGAGAATATTTGGAATCGTCAATGGAAATCAGTACCCCTTTTGCTCGAGATAGGCAAGCTGATCCCTGATCCAACGGGAGCCGAGCCCCTTAGAGATGGCATCCCTAGCCACGCGGGCTTCCCCGATAGGATTATTGCTGGCACCCAGGGCTGTCATCCAGTCGGTGTACAGACTGGTCGATCGAACGCCCATCGCGACGAGACTCCGGGCCTTCTCTTCTGCGGCTCTCCATTCCCCCTTCTGCAAGTCACGACTGATCATGGCATGGGCGAGATAGGGCCTTGGTCTGACCAGGCCCAGCCTGGTCTTTAGGATATAACGCCGAAACCAGAGATCAGCCTCATCTCCTCTTCCCAATCCCACAAGACAGGCATAGATCTCTCCCCGAAAGCGAGGATGGCCTTGGAGCTGGGGATTCCTTTTGACATACATCCGGATGACTCTCATGGCTTGGACAAAATCTTCTTTATGAATATACTCTACAACAAGTTGCCGCCAGAATAACCGGTTATCGGGGTAGAGCGTTAGGCCCTGATAGAGAATGTTCCGTTCCCGGTTCAAGTGGCCTGTCCGGAGAGCATCGCTGGCCATTCGCAGAATCAGTCCTGTCGAGGCATGATGGTTTCTGATCGCAGCCTCACCCACCTTATAGGCCATTTCAGGTTTGCCAGCACTCATTTCAAGGCGGTACAATGTCGAATAGAATTCCCGGGACAGGGATTGGTTTGATTGGCTGCGAAATTGTGCCTCTGCCTGTCTCAGTGCCTGATCAATTTTCCCTTCGGCAACAAGCCTCCCTAGATCGGGGACCGTGCCGGAACTGGATCTCTTCCCCTTCGATTCTGAGCGGGCTTCGACCCGGGTCATCATACTGGATACGGCCCTGTCAACAATCCTTTCATAGGAAGGTCTCCCGTTGGCAAGTGGAAAGACCATAGGAACTGTCATTTCCGGAAATAACGGATCGACAGACCATCGCGTCAGTGTCAGGATTCCTCTCGATTTGGAAGGCTCATCATCCTTGCGAATGGTTGCGGAAAGAATGAAACTAAGGTGCAGTTTTCGGGCCGCGTCGGCATAGCATGGGAGGGTTTGGCAGACTTCCAGAACCTGTCCTCCCATCAATTTGCGGAGCTTTTCCTCCAGACGATGGCCATAAAGGACCGTTCCCCCCTCTCTCCTGGAATTGAAGACATCTCCCAGATAAAGGGAAAGGGAGACGGGGTCTGGAACGAGAAAGTCCGGATTGGCGACAGGGCCGAGAAGGCCTTTTTGTGAGCGAAAGGGATGAAGGTTACCGGAATGAGCGCATCCGGCCAAAATGAAGAATGAAAAAATACCGACCGAGAAGAGGGTCCCTGCGGCCAGCGATCTGAGAAAATTTTTCACGTTTTGCTAACAGGAAGGATTGTTCTGTTGAAGCCCAAGATCAATTATACCCTCGTCCTGATCGTTGCCATCCTGATCATCATCTTCGTCTCCATCGGTAACAGGATAGCCACGAGCCTTTTTTACCTGAAGGGATTCCATCTCGTCGACACGAATTATGTCGTCATTCCCCCGAGCCAGACCCTAAACGGCCTTTCCTTCAGCCTCAGGTTCATTCCCGAGGGATCCCCTTATTACAACTCCCTGGTGAATGCCGAGTTCAATGCCTTTCTCGTCACGATCAAAAATAATGGCACGGGCTACCTTGACTTCGATCCGATGGATTTTTTCCTTGAAAGGGGGCCAAAACAGGTTGAACGCGCCCTGAGTGCAGACGAAGCCCAGGACGCCGTTTCAAACGGTTTCCTGGGCTCTGCCAAGCCGATCAGAATCGCAAGGAAACTGATCAGCATGACCTACATTCCTGCAGCCAGACTGTTCCCGGGATATGAACGTACGGGGATTCTTCTGTTTCCCAGATTTGTCCAGGGTCCGAAATCCTTTGTGATCAAGTTTGCCCACATGGCCCTCAACACCCAGGCATTCCCGGATATCCTTTTTACCTTGAAACGCCCCGTCCAGCCGAAAGAAAATCCACCTCCGAAGAAATAGTCACGGATCTTTGACCTTTCATGCAGAAAGCGAACCGCGATTATTCTCCGTTTCGGAAACCTCCTTTTTCTTCTCCCCCCAGATCAAAGTCGGCGCCTCGCGTTCGTTGATGGTCGCCTCTGAGATGATGACCTCCGAGAGATTCTGGAGGGACGGGATTTCATACATCAGATCCAGCATCACCTCTTCAAGGATCGCCCGCAGTCCACGGGCCCCCGTTTTCTGGGTAAAGGCCTTGTGGGCAACAGCCTTGAGAGCCCCTTCCGTAAATCTCAGCTTGACTTTTTCGATCGAAAAAAGCTTTTCAAACTGTTTGACTAGGGCATTTTTCGGTTCCGTCAGAATCTGAAGGAAGGCCGCCTCATCAAGATCCTCCAGAATGGCCATGACCGGAAAACGCCCAATAAACTCGGGAATGATTCCATACTTCAAAAGGTCATCCGGTCGGGCCTCCATCAGCAGCTTCCCGGAGAGAGTCCTGTCCTGGGCGGGGGAGGTTTCTGCCCCAAACCCCATGGTTTTCCTAGAAAGACGCTGGGAGATGATCGAATCGAGACCGACAAAGGCACCGCCACAGATAAAGAGGATGTTCGTCGTATCAACCTGGATGAACTCCTGGTGTGGATGCTTCCGGCCTCCCTGGGGCGGAACATTCGCGATCGTCCCTTCGACAAGCTTTAAAAGGGCCTGCTGCACCCCTTCACCCGAGACATCCCGCGTAATGGAGGGGTTCTCGGACTTTCGGCTTATCTTGTCGATTTCATCAATGTAGATAATCCCCCATTCGGCCTTTTCCACATCATAGTCGGCGGCCTGGAGAAGCTTCAGAATGATATTTTCAACATCTTCTCCTACATAGCCGGCCTCAGTGAGAGTTGTGGCATCAGCAATGGCAAAGGGGACATCGAGAATGCGGGCCAGGGTCTGGGCGAGAAGCGTCTTACCCGTTCCGGTCGGACCCAGCATGATGATATTGCCCTTCTGAAGTTCAACATCCTCGGCAATCTTGTTTGCTCGAGCCCTTTTGTAATGATTGTAGACCGCCACGGACAGAATTTTCTTGGCCCGGTTCTGGCCGATGATATACTGGTCGAGGGCCTTCTTGATTTCAGCAGGCTTCATGAGATTGGGAGCGGAAACCTTTTCCTGCTCTTCCTCCCAGGACTCGGAAATGATCGCCGAGCATTGCTCGATGCATTCATCACAGATATAGACGCCGGGGCCGGATATCAGGCGTCGCACGTCCTCGCGGCTTTTTCCACAAAAGGAACAGGCGACTCCATTTTCCCCGACATTGTTTTTATCCTTGCGGTCTTTTCCTGCCATCGCATCCTCGCTTACAAAAAATTACAGATTATACTGACCCGGTCTTGCCTTCCGGACGATGGGCCGTAATGACAGAATCGATCAGGCCATAGTCCTTGGCCTCCACTGAGGACATGAAGTAATCCCTGTCCGTATCCAGCGCAACCTTCTCGATCGGCTGACCGCAATGGTCGGCAAGCATCCTGTTGAGATCGGCCTTGAGCTTCAGAATCTCCCGAGCATGAATCTCTATATCCGTTGCCTGTCCCTGGAATCCTCCCATCGGCTGATGAATCATGATCCGGGCATTCGGAAGAGCAAAGCGCTTTCCCTTTGTGCCAGCCGACAGAAGAAAGGCTCCCATGCTGGCGGCCTGTCCGATGCATATGGTCGAAACATCAGGCTTGATGAATTTAATCGTATCATAAATCGCGAGGCCTGCCGTGACAATTCCTCCGGGAGAATTGATATACAGATTGATATCCTTGGATGAGTCTTCAGACTCCAGAAAAAGCATCTGGGCAATGACCAGATTAGCCACATTGTCATCGATGGCCGTTCCGAGAATGATGATCCTGTCCTTGAGGAGGCGAGAATAAATGTCATAGGCGCGCTCCCCCCTGTTTGTCTGTTCTACAACCATCGGTATCAGCATTATGAACGTTCCTTTTTGATGAATGATCGGAAAGTGGACAGGATCTTGGGGATCTCTCCTGTTTCAGTGGTGATGACCATGGTCATGGTCATGCTCGTGGTCATGGTCGTGGTCGTGATGGTCATGAGAGGCGGTATCATGCGGTTCAGGCCGAACCCCAAAAGATTTCCATCCGAGCTTCTCGAGCAGCCCCTCGGGGCCAAAAAACTCATCCCAGCCAGAAAAGGTCGACTGTTTGAGAAGAATTTCCTCAGTCAGCCGACGGCGGGCCGAAAGGAAGGCCTGTTCGACATATTCCCTTCGTCGGGACTCATCCTTTTCAGGGTTTCCGCTCCGGCGAACGAGCGCAAGGTATTCCTGCTCGACGCGACCCATGTCGGGCTGGATCTCCATTTTCCTTGAAAGATCGTCAAGGATGAACCACCAGAGGGTATCCCGGCGAACCTGTTCCTTATCGATTTCATTGGCGGCCATCCCAGACGACACCATACGATCGATCTCAAGGGCAATCCTGCGTTCAGGAACGTCGATCGAATTGCGGGACAGAACCTCAAGGACCAACTCTTCAAGCTTTCGGGTCAGGGCTTCCGAAACCTTCCGTTCAAGAATCCTTTTCTCGACAAGATCTTCGAGCGTACCCTGATTGGGCTGCTCCCCCTGCCCGGAACTCAGTGCCTTCAAAAGCTCCTCCCGGGTCGCCGGCTCGATACGTTTCAGGCTCTCAATCCGGATCTGGGAGTCAAGAGTTTCCACCCGGGACCGGTCTCCCTTTTTTTTGGCCGGAATATTGAAAGGGAGGCGTTCCGAGAAGGATTCTCCCACCTTCCTTCCAATCAGGGAACGGGTCAGGGCTTCCGGATGGGCCGGGTCTCCGACATTAATCGTCTGTCTGTTCTCGTAGGGAAGTCCTGTATCGGGATGGGTGAACGAAAAGGAAAAAGAGACAAGATCCCCTTCTTCGATCGTTGCATCTTCGGGAATATCTTGCTTGAACTGGGTTCCAGCCCGTTTCGAAAGGGACTCTAATTCCTTCTCGATTTCATCCCGGGTCACCGTTGAGGCCGGTTCGGGCGAGAGAGAAATCCCTTCACAGACAAACTCTCCAGGAAGAGAAAAACATTCAAGCGTTCCGGAAACGGTTATTCCGGACTTTTCATGCTCTCCCGTCACCGAAAAGGGCTCCGGATCAAGGAAGACAACCGTCCCGGAATCTTCATTTACCAGTGCGTCGATTGCAGACTGACGGAGCGCCTCGGTCACGGATTCATGGATTGAGGCCAGAAACGGGGCGCGAGAGCGGATATAGGAAGGGGGCACATGCCCGACCCTGTAACCTGGAACCTTCAGGGCCTTGATGGTAGACTGGATTTCCTTTTCCACCTTCGCACGCACATCCTCGTCGGAGAAGACAACCCGAAATTTTCGTTGGGCTCCCTCGAGAGGCTCAATCAGGACATCCATCAGCGTTTTTTCCTTCCTGGGAATGATTTTTGTTCGGTAACGCCATCTTCCGGCGATGTCGTGAATGCGTCAGCGCCGGATCCAAATTCTTTTTATTGTAAATGAATGTCTGTCCCAAAAAAAGGGGAGGAGGACCGGAAAGCCAACTCAAAATGAGGTCAGAGGAGTGAAGCCTTTCAATTATAACAAAATCCGGCCTCCCGGGGACACCCGGTCTCCCTGCCGGACGACACATAAATATTGACCTTGTCCCTGCGAGCGTTTAAAGTTATCCGGCCCGTTCATCTGCTCCCGACAACCACCCAAGACCCGGATGGAGAATAGATTGGCAGCCTTTGATATCGAAACTCTTGTCGTGGGAGGGGGAATCGCAGGATTGGCCTGCGCCGTCCATCTCAAAGGACACGGCCGGACTGTCCGCCTCGTGGAGAGGAACGATCAGCTAGGGGGCGTCATACGAACTCTCGACGAAGGCGGATACCGGATAGAAACTGGTCCAAACAGTCTTTTCCTGAGACCTGAAGATCCTCTGCTTGAATACCTCCATCAAACGGGACTCGATCAGGAGGCTGTCCTGGCCGGAAAGGCCGGGAAAAGGCGTTTTATCCTGAAAGACGGGAAATCCGTTCCGCTTCCCGGATCGATTCTGGAAGGGATCACGACTCCCGTCCTCTCTTTCATGGGCAAAATGAGAGTTCTCCGGGAAGCCTTTATCCCTCCCTATGAACCAAATCCTCCTGACGATCCGGAAATAGAAACTGTCGCCCACTTCGTCGAACGCCGGTTCGGACCCGAATTTCTCGAATGGATGATCGATCCCTTTGTGAAAGGGGTCTACGCCTCAACGCCCGAGACTCTCTCCATAGAAGACACATTTCCCCGTCTCACCGCAATGGAAGACCGCTACGGGTCGGTCCTCAGGGGAGCCCTGGCAATGCAGTTCGGGCCAAAACCGCCCCGGTCCCCTCTCACCCGTTCCATTTTTTCCTTCAAGGGAGGAATGGGCCGACTCCCAGAGGGCCTCTCGGAGCTTCTTGGCACCGACGCAGGGACAAATGCCGAAGTCGTCGGAATCACCCAAACTCCGACCGGATTCCGGACAGCGCTCCTCTTTGACGAGGAGACCTATTATCTCCATTCCCGCCATGTGGTTCTTGCCGGAAACGCGATCCAGTCCTCGGAACTTTTGCAGGAGATCTGCCCTGAAGCTGTCGGGCCGATGACAGAAATTCCTTATGCCCCCATTGCGGTGATCTCTCTGGGATTTTCAAGAAAAAATGTGGAACATCCCCTTGATGGGTTCGGCTTGCTGGTCCCCTCCAGGGAAAAGCGGAAAATCCTGGGGATTCTCTTTTCTTCCTCTCTTTTTCCCGACAGGGCCCCGGAAGGGCAGGTCCTCCTGACGGTTTTCGCCGGAGGAATGTCAAATCCGAAGCTGGCCTTTGCCTTTGATGAAGACCTGATCGAAATCATTGGACGGGAAGTTGAGACAATCCTGGGAACAAAGGGAAAGCCGGACTTTCTCCGCATTCAGCGGTGGGAAGGCGCCATTCCCCAATACACCCCCGGCCACCGGAGCCGGATCGAGAGGATGACCCAGGCCCTTCCAAACGGACTCTATCTGGCCGGATCTTATCTATCAGGAGTTTCCGTCTCCCAAAGCTTCACCTCAGGAATCGAAACGGCAAGGCGAATTCTTGCGAGCCCTCCGGAAGGCTGACCGCCCGCTCTAGGCTGGAACTCCCGACACCCTGTGGAACTGGCCTGTCTCCAGACAAAGGGCTGAAAGGATGCCCGTCCTGAATGCCCCCGTATCCACCATCGCAATTCCCTCCTTCCAGAAGCCGGCTTTACGGACGATCGTATGTCCGGAAACAACGAGGCGGCCATCCCAGGAAGGGTAAAGGTTCGGAGGCCTGAGATCCAGGCACTCGTGACCTCCCCCGCCCCACGAGATCCTGGTTTCGCAGAGATCAGGATCTCCCAGGGTTGTTCCCGGAACAGAAGGCAGACTTCCGTGAACCACGATTGATTTTTCGTCGGACCAAACAAGGGGCCAGGAGCCGATCCAGTCTTCCAAAAGCCGGGCCTTTTGCATCCCGAGTCCCTGGAAAAAGGACAGGGTGACACCTCCCCCGAACTCCGGAGAGGTATACCAGGGGAGGGGTTCCCCGGAGCGGACTCGCAGGAATGATTCCTCATGATTTCCCTTGACGGAATGGAACCATCCTTCCAGGGAGGCTTCATGGAGAAACAGGAGGAGATCGCCCACCCGGGATCCCCGGTCGAGCACATCTCCGACAGCGATCAGGCGATCTTGCTTCTTATCAAAGAGAATCTTTCCCAGAAGATCTAGCAAAAGCGAAAACTGGCCGTGCAGATCCCCCACCACATACGTAGACATCCGGGCTCCTTCCTCCCGGAATCAACCGGCCGGAAGGAGACTGGAAATGGAACGGAGGGTATTTTTGATCGAGGAAGTGGCATCTCCCACGGCAGAGGGTTCGAAGCCACAGTGAACCATACAGTCCCGGCACTTGGCATGGCCGGAAGAGGGCCCGTATTTGCTCCAGTCGGTGTCTTCCATCAATTCCCTGAAGGAGGAGGCATAGCCTTCGTTCAGCAAATAGCAGGGACGCTGCCATCCGAGAACCGAATAGTTCGGACTCCCCCAGGGGGTGCAATCGTAATCCCTTTCCCCTTCCAGAAAATCCAGGTAAAAGGGACTGTGATTGAAGTTCCAGCCCTTGCCGGTCCGATCGGCGAGGATCATCCGGAAGAGGTTGCGGGTCCGGTCCTTCTTCAGGAAGTGTTCCTGATCCGGAGCCCAATCATAGGAATATCCCGGGGAAATCATCATCCCGTTCACTCCCAACTCCTTCACATAGTCAAAAAACTTCCTAATTTCGGCGGGGTCTTCTCCCTCAAAGACGGTGGTGTTCGTGGTCACGCGAAAGCCGCGGGCGGTCGCCGCCCGGATGGCCCTGACGGCCATGTCGAAGACTCCTTCCCGGCACACGAGGCGATCATGCGTCTCCTGGAGACCATCGAGATGGATACTGAAGGTCAGGTAAGGGGAGGGCGAAAACCGGTCGATGTATTTCTCCAGAAGGATTCCGTTGGAGCAAAGGTAGACGAACTTCTTGCGCTCGATCATCCCCGAAACGATTTCCACGATCTCGGGATGAATGAGGGGTTCTCCTCCGGCAATGGTGACGACGGGGGCGCCGCATTCTTCGACCGCATGGAAGCATTCCTCCGGAGTCAGCCTCTTCTTAAGAATTTCTTCCGGATATTGGATCTTGCCACATCCGGCGCACTCAAGATTGCATCGAAAAAGGGGTTCGAGCATCAGAACAAGGGGATATTTGTCTTCTTTCTTCCATTTTTTCTGCATGACATATGCCCCGACTTTCAGGGCTTGCTGGAGAGGGATCGCCATGGGATTGGGTGCCTTTCATTCTCGGGATTCAAGGCATGAGTCATTTTGTTTGGTTGCGGACGGAACGAAGAATGATGACATTATTGCCGCAACATTCTATGATCATATTATCTGGGCCATTTCCTGTCAAGAAAAACGGCGACCCTGCTCGTTGTCCGAAGGCAACTAACCTTGATATCCGAGCTCCGAAAATGGAAATCGGGGAAAGGAGGAAGAGTGGCTGATTCTTTTGCCGGATCTCCGGTCCTGACCCTTCATCCCCGGATGATTCTTGCCGGAGATATCGGAGGGACGAAAACCCTCCTGGGATGTTTTCCCCTTCTTCCGGATAACCAAGAGGTGGACAAGAGCCCCGGGAAGGTTTTCAAAAAGGAATATCCTTCCAAAAACTATAATTCCCTTGAACAGGTCCTTGAAGAATTTCTCGAAACCGTCCGATCCGACTATTCCAAAAGCTTCTCCCTTGCAAGCGCAGCCTTTGGAATCGCCGGCCCCGTCGTGAACGGCAGGTGCCAGACCACCAACCTCCCCTGGGTCGTGGAAACAGACAGCGTCGCCCACCTTCTGAAACTTCCGAAAATCAATGTCAGACTCGTCAATGACCTCGTGGCCACCGCCTGGGGAACCACCATTCTGGGAGAGAAAGATACCACCCTCCTAAATCCAGGACGGCCCGATCCCCAGGGAACCAGGATCGTGGTCGCCCCCGGGACGGGCCTTGGTGAATCGATCCTGATTCCCTCCGCGCAGGGCCCCGTGGTCATTCCGACTGAAGGAGGCCATGCGGACTGGGCCCCCGAATCCCCTTCCGACATCCCTCTTCTCACCTACCTATGGTCCCGGTTCGGACATGCCAGCTGCGAACGAATCGTTTCTGGCCAGGGGCTGGCAAATCTGTATCATTTCCATACCCGCGAACAACCTCCCGCGAGTCTCCCGCTTGACTCCGGCCTGGCGGAAGAGGAGATTCCCGCCTCCCTGACCCACGCCGCTCTGACAAGGCATGATCCCCTCTGCACCATGATCCTTGATAATTTCTGCCGGTTTCTTGGGCAGGAAGCCGGGAATCTGGCTCTCAAGTCCCTGGCCACGGGCGGTGTTTATCTGGCCGGTGGGATTCCCGGAAAGATCGAGCCTTTCCTCCTGAGATCCTCCTTCATGGATCATTTTGTCAACAAGGGACGATACAGGAACCTTCTCTCGGAAGTCCCGGTCCATATCGTCAACAACCCGGAAACAGGACTTCTGGGGGCCTGCCAGCTGGCCTCACGAAGTCTCCCCGGATCCTAAATCTGAGGAAGATGCCAATGACCCGACTCACGGAACTCGAAGATGCTTCTCCAACCGTTCTTGTCCGTGTATTCCCCTCCCTGTCCGCATGGACTGAAAAAGGAGCAGAGAGCTTTATCGAGAGAGTCGAGGGGCTTCTCGCCAAAAAGAGTGTCGTCTCGATCGGCCTCTCGGGAGGACAGACTCCTGTCCCGTTTTTTTTGGCGGTGTCAAAAAAAATAGCCTCCTGGCCCGAGGAGACCAAATCCCGGATTCGCTGGTTCTTTTCCGACGAACGGTGCGTTCCTCCTGACAGCAACCAGAGCAATTACAGGATGGCGCGCGAGACTCTCCTTATACCCGGAAAGATTCCGGAGAAGTCCGTTTTCAGAATCCAGGGGGAAAATCCCCACCCTGAGCGGGAGGCCCTCAGATACGAAAAGGTTCTCGCGGAGGCTCTCGGAACCCCTCTCCCTCACCCTCCGGCCCTTGATATCGCCCTTCTCGGGGTGGGACCCGACGGACACACAGCCAGCCTCTTTCCCGGGACCTCTCCGGAAGAAGACCGGCATCGGGTGGTTCTCGCCGTCCCCCCCGTCCCCGGGAGAATTCCCAGGATTTCCCTGTCCTACCGGACACTGGCTGAAGCCGGGACAAGGATCTTTCTCGTGACAGGGAAGGAAAAACACGACATCCTTGGCTTAGTCCTCAACCCTCAAGGAAATCTGCCCACCCAGTGGGTCCTGAAAGAGGCGGAGGTGCGGCTGCACCCCTCCGAATTCTGGATCGACCAGGATGCCTGCCCCCAGGGGATCAGCCAATGGGCCGATGTCCGGATAGAAGAAGACCCTTCCGCTTCCGGTTCAGCAATCCCGCGGTAATTCTTGCCCCAAACCGGGTTCATGAAGTAAAATTAAAAGATGTGTTTGACCGGTCCTGACATCGCTATTGCAGAGGCCGGCAAGACCCGGAAGAACCGAGGAGTTTCTGTCCATGACCGCACCAAGACAAGGCGCAGGACCGGAAGGTGGTCCAAAAAGATCGACCTCAGAAAAACAGGGCGCACCGGAACCCTCTCCCGATAAATCTCCCACGGAATACGAGGAGCTCTACAGTCCGTCACGCCCGAAGGAAGAGCAGGGCTTCAGCCCGGTCACCATTGCCATCTATATCGTCATCGGACTTCTTCTCGTGGCAGGAATCGGCGGATCCATCATCGGATTCAAGGCCGGCCCCCTGGGAAAGCCTCACAAGATCGTCTCCCAGCGCAGTATCAGCACCCGGACAACCTTCAGGAGCATCCAGGGTGAGGGATGGCGACTCAACATGTCCATGCTTCTCTCCCCTTCCGTGGCCTACATGAAATACACGCTTGAGGGAGCCCCCATCAAACTTCAGATGCTGGGGGCCCATTACAAGATTGGCAACGGATCGGAGGTTCCGCTCAAACTTCCCCCTGCTTATATGATGTTCGAACCTCTTGCACCCAAGGAGGAAACATCACGCGCCTTCTGGCTCGGGGGCTCTCCCGTCTATTCCATTACCATCGAGATGCGTATCGACGATGGCCATGAAATCCGAAACGAGACCGTCACCTTCGACTGATTCCACACTCTCCGTGTCTCCTGAATCCGATCCGGACCAGGGCGGGAACTTATGACGATGGGGCCTCCAACACCTTTTCAAGCCGTCGGAGGCCCTCTTCTTCGCTCATGCCGGCAATTTCAATCAACTTGATCCGGCTTCCCTCCCCCCTGACGATCGATATGCAAGAGAGGGGGACATCAAGAAAATCCGACAAGGCTCTTGCCACACCATAATTGGCGCGCCCTTCCCTGGCAGGCTCCCGGACCCCAAGGATCCATCCTCTTTCCTCCAATCCGAGGGTGATTCTTGATTGACCAGGGCGGACATTCATTAAAAGCCGGAAGCTTTCCGTAGCCTTTTTCCGGGACCCGGGACCCGGATCAGAGGAGGATTTCTTTGTGGGTCGCATCAGGGTTCCCGGTTAGGCTTCTGGTCCCCTGCTCCCACCGTTCCATGGCCTCCTGAAGTGAGGCCAGCTCTCCCTTTAGCCGGGCGATGGTGAGGGAGGTCTCATGGCTAAGCCTCGAACGTTTTTCCTCCTCGAACCGGGCCTTGTCCCTGGCCTGCCGGAGAAGGTCCTCGGCCTCCTTCTGGGCATGCTGAAGAATTTCCTCGGCCTTTAAATGCCCTTCCCGGACAATCTGCTCGCTTTCCGTTTTGGCGATCGTCCTCCATTCCTCTGCGGTGGACTGGGCCGCAACAAGGGTTGCGGCAAGCTGCTCCTCATGTCTTTTCAGCTCCTCCCTCTCACCCTCGACATCCCTGAGCTTTTGGGTGAGAGTCCCGATCGTGTCGACAAGCTGCCCGGCTTCGAAGAGGAGACTTTCGATGAAGTCGTCCACCTCTCCCGGCGTATAACCGCGAAGGCTTTTTCCAAACTCGCGGCCGCGAAGATCATTGAGCTTCGTATGGTCGAGCATTCGGGCTCCTTTCTTTCACTCTGACCCTTTAATAGGTCTTTTAGGGGTCAGTAGATGAACCGTTCGATCCCCTGGATGATGAGGATCAGGATGAATGGAGACAAATCAAGGCCTCCCATCTTTTCCGGGGGAATAAGCCGGCGGATCGGATGAAGGAAGGGCTCCGTCACATAATCCATGAACCTGATGATGGGATTGTTCGGATCGGGATGCACCCAGGAGAGGAGAGCGCGTATGATGACGATCCAGGTAAACAGGTTGAGGAGCGTATTGAATAGGCCGATGGGATCCTCCTGTCATTCTTTCTAGAGATTGCGGGAAATTTCCCGTGAACGGACCGCCATGGCCTTCACCGCATCGATGATGGCGCCCCGTATACCTTGTCTTTCAAGGACTGCCAACCCTTCGATCGTCGTCCCGGAGGGGGATGCGACCCTGGCTTTCAGCAATTCCGGCAGGTGTCCCTTGTCCGCAAGGAGCGTCCCCGTTCCCAGAAGAGCCCAGGAGGCAAGGAGAGTCGCCGTTTCCCGGGAGAGTCCTTCCCGCACTCCCCCATCGGCAAGAGCTTCGGCGACAAGAGCCAGGAGGCCCGGGCCCGAACCCGCTATGGCGGTTGCGGCATCGAAGGAGTCCTCGGGAAGCCAGAGGGCCCGCCCCATTCCTGAAAAAAGGCTGTAGACAAAGGATTGCTCATGATGTGAGACATCTTGTGAGGCGGCAAGAAGAGTCATGCCCTTTCCCGCCGAAAGGGCCAGATTTGTCATGACCCGTATCCACCGGAGATTCGGAGCCCTGTCCCTCAGGTGGGACAGGGAGACGCCCGCCATAACGGATATCGCAAGAATCCCTGAGGGAAGGCCGGACAGGGCTCCCGCGACCTCGGAGTCCGCCTTCAGGAAGATGCCGGGTTTGACCGCAAGGACGATCAGGTCAGGACTTCCTCCCTTTCTTATCATTCCCGGAAGGGAGGCATCGGCCTCGATTCCTTCCTGCTTCATCGTCTTGAGGATTTCGGGGTTGGGGTCGACCACGGCGACAGAGGGTCTGAGTCCCGGGCGTTGACCCGACATATGGCGGGCCACCACCCCCCCCATTTGTCCACCGCCGACCACCCAGACCGTCTGGGGATCCTTCCCTTGTCCGAAGGATCCCGGCTCAAAACCGTTTTTCTGGTTTTTAGGGTTTTTCTTTCCTGACTTCCGGGTGTCTTTCACACGTGTCCCCCCTCAAAGAGAAGGCGGCCGATCCTCACCTCCGTGGCACCGCACCTGATCCCTTCCTCGAAATCCTCGGACATCCCCATGGAGAGCTCTTCGAGGAAGGGCCAGCCACCCTTGAGCCTTGTCCAGAAATCCCTGGCCTCCTCGAAGACCCTTCGTGTCCGGTCCATATTGCCGGACGGCTCCGGAACCGGTCCCATGACCATGAGTCCCCGAATGTCCAGTCCCTCAAGGGACGCAACCTTCTCAAGCAAAGCCTCGATATCCTCGGGAAGATACCCGGCCCTCCCGGGCTCCCGGAGGAAATTTACCTCGAGGAGGACGGCCTGCCTCCCTCCCTTTTGGCCGGACAGCTTGGAAAGAAGCTCTGCATGGGGAAGACTGTCCAGGGAGTCAATCCGGAAAAGCGGCCGGTAAAACTTCCGGAGGCCCCGGCTCTGGATCGTTCCGAGAAAATGCCATGAGATTCCGGAATCCAGGATCCTGCATTTGGTGTCCCACTCCTCCCACCGATTTTCCGCAAGGTGAAAGACTCCGGCCCGGACCACCTCCCGAACTTCCTCAGGCGACCGTTTTTTTGTCACTCCCACGAGCCGGGGCAGGGTCTCTCTTCCGGCCTTCCGAGAGGCTTCGGCCATCCGGGCCCGGATGGCCTCGACATTAGTGCCGATCATCATTGGCCGGACGGATATAGTTCAGCATGGAGCGTTTCCCCCTTTGCTTTCCCCACCCCCTGTGGGAATAGAAAAGATCAGGGTGGCAACGGGTACAGAGAGAAATGCGTCCGATATTTTCATTCGGGACCCCCGCCAGGAGAAGCTGGTGGGTGACGAGCCCCCAGAGGTCGAGAGTGCGTTCCGTAAGCTGGGTATAGCCTGGCGTATTCACGCGGACGGCCTCCCAGACCTCCGGCCCCACTTCGTAACAGCAGGGACCGATGGCCGGCCCCAGGACAACCACGAGCTCCGAGACCGGAGTCCGGGATTCCCCCGAAATTTTCTTAAGCCCTGAAGGAACGATCCCGGCCGAGGCTCCGCGCCATCCGGCATGGAAAGCCCCCACAAAGGTTCCCGATTTCGTCGAGGAAAGAACCGGCAGACAATCAGCGGTCCAGACCCCGATTTCGACCTCTTTGTCCCCCGTGACCATCCCGTCTCCCTCGGGAGCTCCGTCACAGTCTCGGAATTCACAAGAAGATAAAACCTTCGTGCCATGGACCTGACTTGCTGTCAGACACGTTGGTCGAAGTTCGCTTCCGGTTGTCCCGAAGCCGTGCTCCACGCCAAGGGAGGAGAGAAGCGGATGACGAAGATACATCCTCATTCGCCCCTTTTTCTCCAGATGGCCGGGCGTTCGCTTTGATCGCCGGCCCCCTCCTCCTCCCCCGGAGAGGATTCCCGAAGGAGCGGACGGGCCGGCTGTCCTCCCTGTCGTCTCAGATAGGCCGGGATCTCTTCCAGACCTTCCGAAGGCGGAGTTTCTGAAGGACTCGCCTCCTCCTTCGCCTGTCCGGGCTCGGAGGGCTGATCGAAGCCTGTCGCAATGACCGTGATATGGATCTCCTCCATCGGGTGGTCCTCGACCACTGTCCCAAAGATCAGGTTGGCCGACCCCTTTTCCGCCTCCTCCTCGATGAGACGGGAGGCTCCGGTGATTTCATTCAAGGTCATGTCCGACCCCCCCCGGAAGTTGACCAGGATCCCCTTGGCCCCCCGGATGGAACTGTCTTCCAAAAGAGGGCTGTTGATGGCAGCCCGGGC
Organism: Nitrospirota bacterium; assembly: GCA_021827365.1. Taxonomy (GTDB): domain Bacteria; phylum Nitrospirota; class Leptospirillia; order Leptospirillales; family Leptospirillaceae; genus UBA4572. Next base: position 2,232 of record JAKAWK010000028.1, on the reverse strand, counting down.
TGCAATCAGTGCCCTGTCGGGACCTGTGGCCGTGCCGATTCCCATGACCGCTCTCCCCATGTTGGCCATGGTCGTCTTCACATCGGCAAAGTCAAGATTGATGAGGCCCGGCCGGGTAATGATGTCTGAAATTCCCTGCACACCCTGCCTGAGGACATCGTCCGCCTTCTTGAAGGCATCGATGAGGGGCGTGCCTCGGTCGACCACAGATTCGAGACGGTCATTGGGAATCACGATCAGCGTGTCTGAAAAACGACGGAGTTCCCGGAGGCCCTCCTCGGCGTTCCGGCACCGTTTCGGACCTTCGAAGCCGAAGGGAGTCGTCACGACAGCGACGGTCAGGATTCCGCATTCACGGGCAACCTGGGCAATGACAGGGGCCGCACCGGTCCCTGTTCCACCACCCATCCCGGCCGTTACGAAGACCATGTCCGACCCGGTCACCACCGTGCGAATCTTGTCGATGTCCTCTAGAGCAGATCTCCGGCCCACTTCGGGATTGGCTCCCGCCCCCAGCCCCCGGCTCACAGAATTCCCGATCTGAATCCTGTGGGCATCAATCCTGTTCAAGGCCTGAAGGTCCGTATTGACGGCCACAAACTCGACGCCCTTCAGATCGGACATGATCATGGTGTGAATCGCGTTACACCCTCCTCCTCCGACTCCGATGACCAGGATCCGGGCTCCGAGAATTCCGGACTGCTTGTAGTCGATCAAGGGCTCATCGCCCCACTCTGAATCCATAACCGTTCTCCAGGGAGCCTGCAAGGCTCCGGAATGATAGGGTTCCGGCATATCCAGCCACATTCGCTTCCTGCTGCCTCTTTCCTAAGGGAGAGTGCCGCACGGCGAAGGGAAGAGGACGTTCCCGCAATATCCTGGCCCAGCACCCGGATTGAGACCCGATTCGGCCACAGGGCCAGATGACTCAGATGATTTCCCTAAGCCAGTTCCAGATCCTGAGACCGGGAGCGGGACCCGTTCCCCTTCCCCCATCAGGGGCCTCGTCAGTCCTGGACTCGGATTGAAGGCCCGCCTTCTCCGGCCCCCACTGGTCCCGGGCAAAGTAGAGAAGACCGATCGCCGAAGCATATTCAGGAGAGGAGGCCTGATCGACGAGACCCTGCACCCGGCTTGCAGTCTGCCCGACAGAAACGGGCATTTCGAAGATCTTTTCCGCAAAGGGCACAATGTTCGGCATCCGGGCCACGCCTCCGACCAGGACGACGCCCCGGGCAAGGAAGGCGTTCTGGCGCATGCGGTCGAGGTCTCCCTTGACCCGTGTCAGAATCTCCTCCAGCCTCGCCTCGACAACCTCCCTGACCTGCGTCCGCCGCCCGGCTCCCGGACTGATCTCCTCGGGGACCGAAGGAGAGGGGGTCCCGCCCTCCTCATCTGAGGGTTCCTGAAGAGGACTCTGGCCGGGAATGCTGAAGACCTCCCTCTTGATGCGTTCGGCATCCGACTGGGAGATTCGCATGACCGCCGCAAGGTCCTTGGTCATTGCCCACCCGCCAAGGGGAATGATCCTGACCCCAGACAGCGATCCATTCTGGTAAAGGACCATAGTAGTGGTTCCTCCCCCGATGTCGACGACGCAGACCCCCAGCTCCTTGTCATCTTCCGTCAGGACCGCACGGGCACTGGCAAGAGGCTGCAGAATGAAATCTCCGTCCCGAACCGTGAGTCCGGCCCTTTCGACACTTCGCTTGAGGTTGGCCAGCACCATGTCGGAGCCCCTAATCACATGGACAAGGGCCTCGAGACGGGCTCCCACCATCCCGACGGGGTTTAAAATGCCCCCCTGTTCGTCAATCCGGTAGGATTTGGGAATGGTGTGGAGGAGTTCGGAGGCCTGGCATCCCATCATCGTGCGCGCTTCCTGAAGAACCCTGTCAATATCCGAGGCCATCACCTCGCGATCCTTGAGGGCGATCATGACCTTCTGGTCCTGACCCTCGATTTCTCCCCCGGCGAAGCCGACCACCACCCGGGAGACCTGGCAACTGGCCTTCCTGGCGGCCACATCCACCGCTTTCCGGATGGCGGCCACAGTCTGCTGGACATCAACAATTGTCCCGTTCCTCATGCCCCCCTGAGTCGAGGCGCTCCCGATCCCGACAATTTCAAATCTGTCCTCATCGATCGCCTGTCCCAGGACAACGCACACCTTCGTCGAACCCAAATCGATTGCCGCAAAAACAGGTTGCTCGGTCATTGACTTCCTCTGTC
>JAKAWK010000130.1 GCA_021827365.1 Nitrospirota bacterium | reverse complement strand
CGACGCGGACCCCGGATCCCCAGGCCGGACGATGGGAGAAAAGATAGGAAATCAGGACCGACAGGTAGTGGTTGGGATTCATGAGTCCGGCCGACGGGGAGACGATCCCGTGGCGGTCATGGTCGGTATCGCATCCGAAGGCGATGTCGAAGCGGCCGGACATCCCGACCAGGCTTTTCATGGCATAGGGGGAGGAGGGGTCCATCCGGATCTTGCCGTCCCAGTCGACGGTCATGAAGGAAAAGGTCGGATCGATCGTCTCCCGGACCACCGTGAGGTTGAGTCCGTAATCTTCGGCGATTCGTCCCCAGTAGTGGACGCCGGCCCCTCCCAGGGGATCGACGCCGATCGAGAGGCCGGAGCTTCGGATCGCCTCCATGTCGATGACCTCCCCCAGATCGGCCACATAGGCGGAGAGGTAGTCCCTTCCATGAACCGTTTCGGAGATGATCGCCCGTTCGAAGGGAATCCGGCGCACTCCGGCGAGCTTCTCCTTAAGGAAGCGGTTGGCCGTCTCCTCGATCCAGCGTGTAGCTGCGGGTTCGGCCGGCCCCCCTCCCGGAGGATTGTACTTGAACCCTCCGTCTGCGGGCGGGTTGTGGGAGGGGGTGATCACGATTCCGTCGGCCGGGGAGGGGGGGGCTCCGCCATCCCGGGGCCGGTTGTAGGTCAGGATGGCGTGGCTGATCACAGGGGTGGGCGTCGGTTCGTCCCGGTCGGAAACAATGGTGGTAACTCCGTTGGCGGCGAGCACGGAGAGGGCGGTCACGAAGGCGGGGCGGGAGAGGGCATGGGTGTCGGCCCCCACGAAGAGGGGGCCCTCGATTCCCTGGCCCTTCCGGTAGAGGCAGACGGCCTGGGTGATCGCCAGGATGTGGTCTTCGTTGAAGGAACCGTCGAAGGCGCTGCCCCGGTGGCCGGAGGTGCCGAAGGAGACCCGTTGGGCAGGGTTTTCCGGATCCGGTCTGATGGCGAAGAAGTCGGTGACCAGGCGGGGAATGTCGACGATCAGGGAGGGCGGGGGCAGCTTTCCGGCAAGAGGGCTTATGGACATGGACGGCTCCTATGGACAGGGGGACGGGGAAGCAGGATCTCGATGTCGAGACCGAGAAGATCGGCAATGTGGCCCACCGACAGGTCGGGGGGAGGAGAGGAGGCCTGAAGGGCCGGGTCCAGGGCATAGTGGCCTTGGCGCGGCAGGATGGTGGTGACCCGGTCCTGCCAGATCTCCTTGAAGGCGGTCAGGATGCGGATCTTGTCGTCGATGACGACATAATGGTCTGCCGGGAACCGCTCCTCGATATCGGCGGTCATCTGTTCCTTGTGGATGTAGACCAGGACCTTTCCCTCCGCGGCGGTCCAGAGTCCCGAGCGCTCGATCTTGCGGGGCTGGAAGACGGCATCCCCGTCGGAGAGAATGACGACTTCTCCCCTCTTCCGGAGCTCAGAAATCACCTCGAGGGCCTTGGGATGAAGGAGGGTGGCAAAGGGGTAGTCGACCATCCAGGACGACATCTTGAGAAGGCGGGGGTCATGAAGCTCCTCCTCACGGTAGAGCTGGAGGGCCCCCAGATAGTCGGCATATCCGATCCGCTTCCACCGGTCGGTGAAGAGGGTCCAGTAGCGATCCCGGGCAGCGGGCCCGTACTCTTCCTCCAGGTGCCGGACCAGGTCGGCCTGGAGCCGGTCGTTGTCCAGAAGGGTGTTGTCGACGTCGATCAGAAAGACTCTCCGGTGGGACATGACGCTCCTCGGTTTGGGGTCAGGGGATCGGCTCTCCGAAGGGGGACCCGGGTCCTTCCCAGAGGGCAAAGTCCCTGAAATCAAAGGCCGGCGCCACCGTACAGGTGGCGAGGCTGAAACTTCCGAGGGACCGGGCCCGTTGCCAGGTCCCGGCCGGAACGACCGCCAGACAGTGGGGGGGATCCCGGTCGAGCTGCCAGCTCTCGGAAATGCCCTCCCGCCCGAAGGAAAGGAGGATCGGCGCCCCCCCGACATGATGCCAGATCTCGCAGGAGAGGACCCGATGCCAGCGGGTCTCGAGGTGGCCGGGGATCAAAAAGAGAATGACCGAAACGGCTCCCCTCACGCGCTCCGGTCCTCCGGTTCTCACCTCTTCCATGGAGCGGTGGATCTCCCGGTAGTACCCTCCTTCGGGGTGGGGATGGAGGCCGTGCTCCCGGATCTTATCGAGGACCTCCGGATCCTCCGGAGGGTTCTTCTCCGGCCCGGGCACCCTCAGAACCTCAGGCAGATCTTGCCGGTGAAGTTGCCCTGCTCCATGGCCCGAAAGGCCTCGGGGGCCTCCTCAAAGGGAAGGACCCGGTCGATCACGGGATGGAGCCCGTTTTGAACGATGGCTCCGAGCATGGCCTCGAAATGGGCCCGGCTCCCGACATAGATCCCCTGAAGCCTTAGCTGTTTTGAAAGGAGCGGGAAGACCGGGATCTCCGCCTGGCCCCCGGAGAGGACTCCGATGACGGCCACATGCCCTCCGGGCCGGGTGCAGGCGAGAGAGCGGGAGAGGGTTCCGGCCCCTCCGACCTCGACTGTGTGGTCGACCCCTTCCCCGTCCGTTCTGGCCAGGACCTCCTTGTCCCATTCGGGCCGGGTCCGGTAGTTGATTCCTTCATCGGCCCCCAGCCGGGCGGCCTTTTCGAGCTTGCTGTCGGAGGAGGAGGTCACGATGACCCGGGCTCCGGCCATTTTTGCGAACTGGAGGGCGAAGAGGGAGACGCCTCCGGTTCCCAGGATCAGGACTGTTTGTCCCGGACGAAGGTGTCCCGAGACGAAGAGGGCGTTCCATGCGGTGACGGCGGCGCAGGGAAGGGTGGCCGCCTCCTCGAAGGAGAGGGCGGGAGGGATTTTGACAACCCCCTCTTCCGGGAGGAGGAGCTGTTCGGACAGCACCCCGTCCCGGTCTCCTCCCAGGGCCAGGGCCCGGCGGGGAGGCGGACCATCGATCCAGTTCTGGTTGAAAATCCCCGCCACCCGGTCGCCCGCTCGGACCCGGGAGACCCCGGGTCCGGTCGCGATCACCGTTCCTGCTCCGTCCGAGAGGGGGATCACAGGAAGCCTGAGATTGGGGTATTGTCCCTTCAGGATGAGGAGATCCCGAAAGTTTAACGAGGCCGCCTTCATTTCGACCACGACCTGGCCCGGGCCGGGGACGGGAGTCTCCCGTGTGGCGGGCCGGAGGCCCGTGATCGATCCGGGTTCCCGGATTTCAAAGACGTTCATGGTGACCCTCCACAAGTTTTTTCAGGTGTCTCAAGGAAGACTATCGGAATGCCCCGGGAGTTTGCAATGGGGACTTTGCCGCATCGGGACCTTCTTGTGTTAAAATCGGATTCGGGGTTCTTCCCTGTCCCACCTTTATGAAAGGAACGTGATGCCGGACATCTCTTTTGCCCGTTTTTCACCGGGAGGGCGTCTTCTCCCGTTGTTGTCGTTTCTTGTTTTCGCGCTGGCCTTTCCCCTGACGTCGTACGCCTCCTCCCTCTCCGACCGACTCGGGATCTCCCTCTTCGACGCCCGGGAGAAGGCTCCGGAAATCCGGGCTCCCGACCTTTCCGGCCAGATTCTCCACCTCTCGGACTACCGGGGAAAGGTTGTCCTCCTGAACTTCTGGGCCACCTGGTGTGACCCCTGCAAGAAAGAGATTCCCTCCCTGATCGCCCTTCAGAAGAAACTGGCCGGACGCCCCTTTGTTGTGGTCAGCGTGGCCATGGACCGACAAATTGTCCATATTCCCCCGTTTGTCCGGAAATTCGGGATCGACTATCCGGTCCTGGAGGGCCGGAAGGGAGAGGTTGATTCCCGTTACTTCGGATTGGGACTTCCCCAGAGCTACGTGATCCTTCCGGACGGGACTCTCGTCGGACGCGTGGTCGGGGGGCGGGACTGGAGCTCCAGAGGATTTGTCGACTACTTCCGTTCCCTTGCGGAGAAGAATTCGGGCGGAGGAACCTCCCAAAGTGCCAGGGGGAACCTGTGAGAAGCCTTCGGGTGGGGCTTTTCCAGATCAATGCGGTCGTGGGCGACCTTGACGGAAATACGGACAAGATCCGTCGCCATCTCAAGTCCGCCGTCTCCCGTCATCTCGACATCGCCGCCTTTCCGGAACTCGCGATCACGGGATATCCTCCCGAAGACCTTCTTCTGAAGCCCACCTTTCTCGAGAAAAACCGGAAGGCCCTCTCGGACCTTCTGAACGTGGCGCCAGAGATCCTCCTCATCGTGGGTTTTGTCGAGCAGGCCGACGACATCTACAATGCGGCGGCCATGATCTATGGCGGAAGGGTCGTGGGGATCCAGCGGAAGCAGTACCTCCCGAACTATGGGGTCTTCGACGAGAACCGCTACTTCCAGTCCGGGACGGTAAATACCATTCTCCGTTACC
>JAKAWK010000129.1 GCA_021827365.1 Nitrospirota bacterium | reverse complement strand
GATCCGCGAGATCGATCCCCTGACCGGCCACGAACTGACCCAGATTCCGTCGATGATCATCTATCCGGGAACCCACTATGTCCTGCCTCCGGACAAGCTGGAGGGGGCCCTTGCGGGGATCGAGGAGGAGCTTTCCCAGCGCATCGACTACTTCCGGAGGAACAACCAGCTGGTCGAGGCCCAGAGGATCGAGCAGAGGACCCTTTTCGACCTCGAGATGATCCGGGAGGTCGGCTTCTGCCACGGGATCGAAAACTACTCCCGGCATCTTTCGGGGCGGGCCCCCGGAGAGCCGCCGCCCACCCTGTTCGACTATTTCCCGCCGGATTTCCTTCTGGTGATCGACGAAAGCCACGTCGCCGTCCCCCAGGTCGGGGGCATGTACCACGGGGACCACTCGCGCAAGAAGAGCCTGGTGGAATACGGCTTCCGTCTGCCCTCGGCCTTCGACAACCGGCCCCTCACCTTCCCCGAATTCGAGCGCGTCATGCGCCAGGTCGTCTTTGTCTCGGCCACCCCCGGTCCCTACGAGCTGACCGCCTCAGGCGGCGTGACGGCCGAACAGGTGATCCGGCCCACGGGACTTCTGGACCCCGAGATCGAGGTGGTCCCGGCCCTCCACCAGGTCGACCATCTTCTGGGAGAGGTGCAAAAGACCGTGGCCCTGGGGGACCGGGTCCTGGTGACGACGCTCACCAAGCGGATGGCGGAGAACCTGACCGAATATCTGGAGGAACGGGGAGTCCGGGTCCGCTACCTCCATTCGGAGATCGACACCCTCGAGCGCATGGAGATTATCCGGGACCTCAGGCGGGGCGAGTTCGACGTCCTGGTGGGGATCAACCTCCTCCGGGAGGGGCTCGACCTCCCCGAAGTCTCCTTGGTGGCCATTCTGGATGCCGACAAGGAGGGCTTTCTCAGGTCCCGGCGCTCCCTCATCCAGACTTCGGGGAGGGCCGCCAGAAACCTCCGGGGACGGGTGATTTTCTATGGCGATACCGTCACGGGCTCCATGCAGGAGGCGATCGACGAGACCCGGAGGCGCCGCGCGATCCAGATCGCCTTCAACGAGGCCAACGGCATCGTTCCCCGGGGGATCACGAAGAGCATCCCGGAGGCCCTCTATCATGTCTCGGAGAGCGATTACGTCACCGTGCCCGTTAACTCGGAGACGGAGGAGACGGGCCCGGAAGAGTCGCTTCCGGAGGAGGAAATCAGGCGGCGGATGGTGGCGGCGGCCGAGGCCCTCGATTTCGAAATGGCCGCCCATTACCGGGACCTTCTGCGGGCCCGGGGAGACAAGCCCACCGGCGAGGGAATCGTGCTCAAATCTCCCCGCGGCGGAGGCCGCCGGAAGAAGGGGCGGTAAAGGGGGCCTTTGGGGTCAGGAATTCCGGTAGATGTAGTAGCCCAGGAAGATCCCGAGGATGTTCAGAAGGTTGATGTGAATATTGAGCCCTAGCGAAAGGTCCAGAAGGACGAGACGGAGGGTGACCGGAGAGGCGCTTCCGATGGAGACGTGAGAGAGAAAGAGCCTCGCGATGGGGCCCGACGGGACGAAGGCGTCGAAGATCACCGTAAGGACCGCCCCGAGGACGGCGCCGGCAAACATCAGAAAGACAAGAAGTCCGATTCCTTTTTTGACCTGTGCCACGCGTTCTGGGTCCTTTCCGGAGAGTATTTCGTGAAGGGTGAGCCGGCTTCCGGGACTTCCCGGGCCTCCAGGGCCCCCCGGGCCAGCGGACCGGCGCCTTCATTCTAGAGGGGGCGGGGGAAGGGGTCAAGCCCGTCCGGGGCGTCAGATGTCACAGATTTTGTGGAAAGCGCAGGAGATATTGTCCTCGGGTCAGGCCCGACCGGGTCCTATTGGGGATGGGTCTTCCCGCTCAGATGATAAAGATCTTTTCCTTGATTTAAAATAGACCAGTCTGTATTCTAGTCTGGTCTTGTTGTCGGTTCGGCTCTCCCCTGACATTTCTTTGGCTCCCGCAATGCTCGACAAATCCGGAGGTCTTTCCTTGGGGGAGACGGCTCCTGCAATAGGAATGGTTTTTTGAAAGGGAGTTAGGAACTTTCGGGAGATTTGCGGGACAAATCCTTGACCTACTTCGGTTTCAGGAGATTGGCATGAAGATCGAAATCGGTTCTTATGAAGCAAAAACAAGGCTTCCTGAACTTCTCCGCCTTGTGAAAGCCGGCCAGAGTTTTACGATCACCAATCGCGGAAAGGCTGTTGCGGATCTGGTGCCAAGTGAGGGAGTTAAAATAAAGGACAAGGCTGCGGCGGCAGAAAAACTCAAGGCATTCATGTTCGCTGAGCCGGTGCATGGCGTAAACATCAAGGAGCTTCTCTCCGAAGGGCGTTCGTGAAATTTGTTCTCGATAATTCGGTGACCATGCGCTGGTTTTTGGGTGATGGCAGACCGGATGAACTGGCCTATGCCGGTAAAGTTCTGGATGTATTGAAACGGGAAAGTGCTCTGGTCCCTGTGATTTGGGGTCTTGAGGTCGCGAATGTCATTGCCAAGGCGGAATCAAAAGGTCTCGTGACAGAGGCCCGGAGCGAAGCCTTCCTTGAGATGCTGGAAGGGGTGGATATCGAAGTGGATGCGGGCACATTCGTTCATGCGCTATCAGCTACCCTTCAACTGGCCCGAAGGTACAATCTCTCCGCTTACGATGCCTCCTACCTCGAATTGGCCTTGAGACAAGGCCTAATGCTTGCCACACTCGACGAAGAATTGCAGAATGCCGCAAGGAAAGCCGGTATAAGAAGATTGGCTTGACCCTTGGATTTGATTTACGGGCCTGACACAGGGGGGCATCTCCGGGTTCGGGGTCCAGAGAAGGTGTTCGCGCATCTGATGTGTGGAATCGTGGCCATGAGGGCCACGCAGCTTCTTCGTCTCGGAATGCCGTAGTCGCCTCAGGATCCGCCCTCTCCAATCGGCAGAGATGTCCCAATGGCGGGAAAATGGAGAGATTTGTCTTCACGAGACCTCCAGAAAGCGATTTTGGCCTGAATCGACAAGGAAACGGTGATCGGTCAGGAAAACGAAATCCGTTTGACCTTATGCGCAATCCACCGCGTGAGTTTTGAAAAAGGCTCTTTTTATTCGGCCTCATGTCTCGGAGTCGGGGGCGTAGGAAAATCCGATTGCGGTCGACCCCGTCCCGGAGGAATTCCCGGAGAAGATATCCGGCGGAATGATCCGGGAGTTCTCTTCCTTCTTTTCCCTTTTTGTCCCGTTGTTTGACCCAGGCGTTCCGAATTGGCCTTGCCCTTCCCCTTCGCCCCGTTTTTTCTTTTTTGTCTCCGAGGTCCCTCCCTCGATCATTTTCCCTTTTGATTTGTGGACGTGGGATTTAATTCGAAGAGCCCAAAAGGAGGAGGGGACTTGACAGGGAATTTTATATTCCAATATCATAATATTATGAAAGATGAATATAAGATTTCCGACAAGAAGGTCACGATGGGGGCCCGGTGCCTGCGGGTTCTCGGCCATCCGGTCCGGATCCATCTTCTTGAAATCCTGACCGAAGGGGAGCAGAGTGTGGGGGTTCTGGCCGAGGAACTGGGGGTCTCCCAGTCCAACCTCTCCCAGCATCTGGCAATTTTGAGGGACAAGGGGATCCTTGCGGACAGGCGGGTGGGCCATCAGGTCTTCTACCGCCTCGCGGATCCGAGAATTCCCGAGTTTTTTTCCATGATGAAGGAGATTTTTTGCCGATGAAGACTCCCCCCTTCCTGATCGTGTCCGCCTTCCTGGCGGCGCTTGCTTTTTTTGGGCCCGCACCCGCGCAGGCCCTGACCCTTGCGGAGGCGGTTCACGCCGCCATCCGGGGCAATCCGGACCTTCGGGCGGCCCGCCTTGACGAAGAGGCCCAGAAAACCCGGACCGTCCAGGCCTTGGGAACCTACCTTCCGACCCTGGCCGTCGGCGAAAGTTTCATCACGACCAACAATCCCCTGACCTCCTTCGGGATCCTGCTGAACGAGGCCCTGGTCACCTCGACCTCATTTACGAACCTGAACACCCTCAACAATCCGGCCAACACCCAGACCTTCGGATTCCAGGCCCAGCTCTCGGAGACGATCTTTTCGGGAGGCGGGAGATTTCACAGCCTCCGCGCCGCCAACCGCCAGACCGAGGCGCGCCACGAGATCGTCCGCTGGAAGGAGCAGCTCTTAGTCGAGCAGACGTCGCGGGCCTATCTCGATGTCCTCCTGGCCTCCGACCGCGTCTCGGTCCTGACCGAGATGGTCCGCTCGGCCCGGGAGGAGGAAAAGATCGCCCGGGACAATGTGGCGGCCGGAAAGAGCGTCCGGACGGAGTACCTGGCGGCCGGGGTCCATGTGAAACACCTCTCGGTCCGTCTCCTCGAGGCCCAGAAGGATGTGACCCTGGCCCGGATCCGCCTCTCCCGGCTTCTGGGACACAGCAAGGATTCGGGGATGCTGGTCCGGGATCCCGATCTTCTGGGACGCGCCGAGACGGCCTAT